>JAYSLK010000307.1:0-2212 GCA_043725585.1 Actinomycetota bacterium | reverse complement strand
TCTTCGATCCCATGGTGGCCGAGGATCAACGTCGAGGCGGGTGGTGCTCATGTATGGGTACCCGCCCCTCGGCGGCACGCTCCGCCCGAGGTCAGACCTGGGCGCCGCTCAGCGTGAGGGCGATCGTGAACTGCACGCCCTGGCAGCCGTCGGGAGCCGCCGCGATCATGCTGACGACGTCGGAGATGGTCTGGGTGGCGCTCGTTGCGCCGCCGGCGACAGTGATCGCGAGACCGGTGGCCCCTGCGACGCTCACGTTCGACACGGGGCACGCTCCGGCATTGCTCGAGGTGATCGCTCCAGGCGTCATCGAGGTGAACTGCACCGGGTACGGGTTCGGGTTGGTGAGCGTGAACGCGATGTCGCCGTTGGTCGCTCCCGGAAACAGCGATGCCGGACCAGCGGCAGCCGTGACGGTGACCGACACCGCCGTGAGCGCCGTCGTGCGACCCGAACCTGCACCGGCCGCCGACCACAGACCCCACGCAACCCCGCCACCGGCGGTGAGCGCGGTGAAGGCAGCGATGGCAGCGATCCTCTTCTTGCGACTGCTGCTCGTCTGGTCGGTCGATTTCATGGCGGTGACTCCCGTGCTTGCTGTTGGCGTTGTTCGTGCGTCCTACTGGCATCCGTCGCTCTGGTGCGAGGACCAGTTCGACGGGTGTGTCATCGGACGGCGGCACTCAGTCCTGAGCGCCATCTCGCCCATGCGGCCCAAACCCCCCAACTCGGGGCCACCCACCTGCGGGGTGCCGACCACCACGCGTCAGGATCGCTCGAGGCGGTTCAACGCAGCGTGGTGCCGTCGAGATGAACGATGCGACCCTCGTCGATCGAACGATGGGCGGCGACTCCCATCAGGACCGACCAGAGGCCGTCGTCGACGGTGACCTCTGCGGGGCGACCCCCACGAACACACGCCGCGAACCGGCGGTGCTCCACGAACGACGAGCCATGATGAAAGCCGCCGTAGGTGACGGCTGGATCGGCGGGGACGATCACCTCGAGCACGCCTGATCGATCGCGCGGGCCGACGGAGACGACGTCGCCCGGCACGGTGGCCTCGAGCTTGGCACGGTCACCGACCACCGTGATCTCCTGCTCGTAACGCCCGCCCTCGGCGAACATCGACAGGTCGAGCGCACCGCGGACGCCGTTGGCGAAGTCGACGATCACGAAGGCGTTGTCGACGATGTCGGGAACCCGACCGTCGTACATCTCGTCGAGGTGGTTGACGTCCTGGCCGCCCGATGCCATCACGCGCACCGGATCGGCACCCGCCACCAGCCGCATCAGATCGAAGAAGTGACAGCACTTCTCGACGAGCGTCCCACCGGTGTTGGCAGTGAAGCGGTTCCAGTTCCCCACCTTCACGAGGAAGGGGAACCGGTGCTCGCGAATCGACACCATCCGCGTCGTACCGACCACGCCACTGCGGAGTTGGTCGAGCAGCTCGGCGATCGTCGGCATGAATCGATACTCGAGACCCACCCAGGTGAGCGCAGAGCGATCGGCAGCTCGCTGCTGCACGTCGAGGCAGTCGGCCACCGTGGTGCACATCGGCTTTTCGACCATGACGGCGAGATCGGTGGCGAGCGCGTCGCGCAGGATGCTCGCGTGTGTGTGGTTCGGCGTTGCGATCACCACCGCATCGAGGTCGTCGCGCTCCAGCAGCCGGCGGTGATCTTCGTAGGCGGCCACGTCTCGACCGACACACGCCACGCCCCACTCGAGCGATGCCGGCACCGGGTCAGACAGCGCGACGACCTCGACCGCATCGACACCGTCGAGCTGATCGGCCCTTCCCAGATGCACCAGGTTGGCGATGTGCTCTCCGCCCATCATCCCCGTGCCGATGATGCCGTAGCGCAGCGGACGAGAGCTGTGACCAGAGCTGTGTGATGTCGATGCCGTCATGGTCGACGATTCTGACAAGCGAGACCGCCGTGTTGCGCAATGGGCCACGCGCCCGGCCACAAGAGGCCGAGCGAGGATCAGAGGCCGATGAGACCGAGCGTGCCGCCCTGGTAGCCGACGATGGTCACGTCGTAGCGCTTGTTGCCGTTGGCGTGCCTGGAGAGCTCGATCACCTCATCGGGGATGCCGTCCACCAGCTCTGTCAGCCTGAGATGCGGAACGCTCGGCCCGTTCAACAACGCCGACACGATGTCGACGACCTCGTAGAAGTTGTCGCGGAGGTTCTCGCCCAGTT
>JAYSLK010000306.1:0-2676 GCA_043725585.1 Actinomycetota bacterium | reverse complement strand
CACTCGCCATGCCGGCGCCCACCTCGGCACCCCTGATGACGCCCCGGGATCAGGACGGGCGCCGTGGTGGCAGCGAGCCGTGGTGTATCAGATCTACCCACGCAGCTTCGCCGAGGGCACGCCCACGACCGGGCGCCCGGCCGACGGCGTCGGCGATCTCCGCGGCATCTTGGAGCGACTCGACCACCTGGAGTGGTTAGGTGTCGACGGGATCTGGTTGTCGCCGGTGTTCACCTCGCCGATGGCCGACTTCGGGTACGACGTCGCCGACTTCTGCGACATCGACGCCACGTTCGGCACCCTTGCCGACTTCGACGAGCTGGTCGACGCCTGCCATGCGCGAGGGATGAAGGTCGTGCTCGACTGGGTGCCGAACCACACCAGCACCATGCATCCGTGGTTCGCCGAGAGCCGCTCGAGCCGCACCAACCCCAAGGCCGACTGGTACATCTGGCGCGACACACCGCCGAACAACTGGAAGGCGTCGTTCCCCAAGGGCGACAGCGCGTGGCAGTGGGACGAAGGCAGACAGCAGCACTACCTGCGCAGCTTCACGGCTGAACAGGCCGATCTCGACTGGAACCACCCCGACGTCGAGATGGCGATGCTGGCCACGCTGCGGTTCTGGCTCGACCGCGGCGTCGACGGGTTCCGCATGGATGTCGTGCACATGATCGGCAAGGACCTCGACGTGCAGGACCCCGACACGGCCGTCAGTCGGGCCTGGTCGCACGTGCCTCACAACGACGTCGAGGTGACCCACGAGCGGTTGCGTCGGATCCGAGCCGTGCTCGACGAGTACCCGGGCGACCGGACGTCGGTCGGCGAGGTGTACCTGCTGGATGAGGCAGCCGTGTCGCGCTACTACGGCACGGGCGACGAGTTGCACATGAGCTTCAACTTCTCGTTCCTGTGGACGCCGGCCCGAGCGGGCGAGCTCCGTGCTCGCATCCGGCGCACACTCGACGTGCTCGATCCGATCGGGGCATGGCCCACCTGGGTGTTGTCGAACCACGACGTTCCACGACATCGCGGCAGGCATGGCGGAGACGAGCACCTGGCCCGGATGATGGCGATCATGCTGCTGACGCTCCCTGGTACGCCGTTCCTCTACCAGGGCGAAGAGCTGGGCATGGTCGATGCCCAGATCCCCGTCGAACGAGCGGTCGATCCAGGCAGGCGCGACGGCTGCCGCTCGCCCATCCCCTGGACCTCGGAACCGCTGCACGGCTGGCACGCCCCGACCTGGCTGCCCTTCGGCGCCGACGCCACAGAGCGAAACATCGAGACGCTGCGGGCCGACCCGACGTCGATCCTGCAGCTCTACCGCGATGTCATCCACCTGCGGCGACGCACCAACGAGCTGGTCATGGGTTCGTTCGAGCTGGTCGACATCGGCTCGCCCGACGATGTGCTCGCATATCGGCGCGGCGACGCGTGGTGGGTGGTGCTCAACTTCGGCAACACCGATGTCGACATCGGTGACGAACTGGAGATCGCAATCGGTTCGACTCCATCGTCTCCGTCGACCCCACGCCTCGTCGGAGCCCGCGTCCGCTCGATCCCTCCCCAGACGGCGGTCATCGCGCACGCCATCTGAGCTCCCGAACCTCACCGGACCTCACCGAACCTCACCGGACCTCACCGAACCTCACCGAACCTCACCGAACCTCAGCGAAGTGGCACAATGGCCGCCATGGGACGCACCGTCGCGTTGTTGAACCAGAAGGGCGGGGTCGGCAAGACCACCGTCACGCTCGGGCTTGCGTCTGCGGCTGCACAGCGTGGTGACCGTGTGCTCGTCGTCGACCTCGACCCGCAGGCGTCGGCAACGTGGGTCCTCGGCATCGATCCAGCTGAAGCCGAGCTCACCACCGCCGACGTGCTGGCCAAGACACCGGCCGCCGATGCGATCATCGAGAGCCAGTGGAGCGAGCTGATCCATCTCGTGCCCGGGTCAGCGCACCTGCAGTCGTGCGAGTCGGGGACGCCGTCGCGCCTGCGGACGGCGCTCGCCCAGGTGTCGCATCACTACAAGGCCATCCTCCTCGACTGCCCGCCCTCGCTGGGAAACCTGACCGCCAGTGCGCTCACCGCCGCCCACCATGCCGTCATCGTGATCGAGCCATCGTCGCTGGGGTTGCGCGGCATCGGTGCGGTCGCCGATCTGATCGACGACGTGTGGGACACCCACAACGCGGAGCTCGAGCTGAGTGGGGTGATCGTGAACCGGGTGCCGGGTGTGAGCGGCGAGGCCGACCGTCGCTACGACGAACTGACCCGCATCGTCGGCAAGAAGGCGGTCTGGAACCCCGTGGTTCCCCAGCGCGTCATCGTCAATCAGTCGATCGGTGAACGGCGGTCGATCCACAGCTACGGCAGCCGCAGCGCCGACGTGTCGGCCAGCTTCGATGCCCTCTGGAACAAGCTGCGCAAAGCCATCCGCTGACCCAGCTCGCCGCGGAGGCTTCCTGCGCCGCCGGCGTCGCTTCCTGCGCCATCAACCGGCTGCCGGCGCGACCGCTCCGTGATCGGGCGCGACGTTCGGAGTGTGGGAACTCGCGGTGGGGATCAGCTTGAGTCCGCCCTTGCCGTCGAAGGTGAGCCCGGCGCGGCCCTCGACCAACGAGCGAATGCCGTCGCCCAACAACTCCGCCCTCCACCCATGCGCGAGGC
>JAYSLK010000305.1:0-28792 GCA_043725585.1 Actinomycetota bacterium | reverse complement strand
CGTGATCTTGTCCTCGCGCACGCGGCTCTCGCCCAACACAGTCCAACGGGCGGTGGTCGGCACGCCGGAAAGCACGTCGTCCTTGCTGATCGTGAGGCTCGATGCTGCGTGCACGCCATCGGCGAGCTCGATCGGCAGTGTCGACGTGCGCAGCGCTCCCTGGGCGAGGGCGTGAAGCAGGGCCATCTCCTCGAGCACGTCCTCGTGCCAACGAGCGTGCTGACCGATGCGGGTGGCCACCCGCTTCACCCGATTGGCAAGGCCGCCGCACTGAGCATCGACCAGCCGAGCGGCCACGCGGTCCCACGTGTCGGTTTCGGCGAGCGCCGGGGCGGCCAGGCCGGTGCGCACACGATCGGCCAACCACCGGTCGAGCTCCATCAGACCCGCCCGCATGCGCTCGGCCCGGTCGAGCCGGCGTTGCTCTCGTTGCGGGTCGGCTCCCCCGCCGCGCACCCCCGTGCGCACCCCGGCGGCATCGCCCTCCACGCCCACCTCGTCATCGCCAGCGCCCTGGACGTCGGGCACCACATCGGCACGATGAACCGTCGGGTGCCGATCGCGACGCTGCATCCACTGCTGAGCGAACGGCAGACGCTTGGCGGGCACGACGTGCTGCTGGGCGTGCATGAGCAACAGTCCCAGGCAGTGCTTGCAGGGCACCTTGCGACTTGGGCAGGTGCACCGGAAGGCGGGACCGCCGAGGTCGACGGCCACCTCGTACGGCTCGGCCGACCTGGCGATGTACTGACCCCACACCGCGTCGTCGTCGCACCCGGCTGCCGACCACGAACCGGGGTCGGCCGCGGTGGCAGCCGCTGCGGCCGCAGCTCGATCGGGTGCCAGCAACAGCACCTGCTCCGGGGTGGGACGAACACTCATCAGGCCGTCACCGTACCGCCGGGGTGTGTCACCGATCCGCCGCCTTCGGCTGGCCTGGACGACGTTCCTCCGGGCAGGCTGGTGCGGCATCGGGCGGTGCGGGATGCCATGGAGTGTCTCGGCGCGGGTGGTGCTGCGTCGCGTCGCGGGAACTCCGGCTCGAACGCCGTCGTCCGAGTGCCATGCTCGTCACATGCATGCGAGCGAGGTGGAGGAAGTGCGCCGACCGGAGGACGACGAGCTGTGCGGCCATGTGGTCGGGCGCGACGCGCACTGGCTCGCGCTCGCGGTGTTCGGCGCCGTGCTCGGCCGCCACGAGAGCCGCGAGTCGGCCGAGGCACAGATCCTCGCCGAGGGACTCGCCGCGCTCGCCGAGCGCTGGACGCTCCACAATGGAGCGACCGGGGAGGAGCAGGTGGTGTGCATCCAAGAGGTGAACCCGGCGAGCGTCACGTTGGCGCTCGACTACTACCCCCTTCGCGGCGTCCCGACGCTCACCATCACCACCGACCAACTCGCGTCGGGCGAGTGGCACCTCAGCCGATGAGCACCACGCAGCGGCGTGGCGGACAATCGCCACCCCGGTGGGCCCCGGCGCGATGGAATCGGCACCGGTAGGGTCGGCCTCATGTACCTGCCACGCGATTTCGTGGAGTCCGGCGACGAGGTCATCCTCGCGCTCGTACGGCGGGCCGGCTTCGGGCACCTCGTGTGCTCCATCGACGGTGGACTGGAAGCGACACCGTTGCCGTTCGTCGTGGACGACTCGATCGGTTCGGTGCGTGCACACGTCGCCCGACCGAACACGATCTGGCGAGCCGCTCCATGCGATGCGCTGTTGATCGTGACCGTGTCGAATGCCTATGTGTCGCCGACCTGGTATCCGTCCAAGCGAGCGCACGCCAAGGTGGTGCCGACCTGGAACTACGAGGTCGTCCACCTGCACGGGCGGCTCGAAGCGCACGACGATCCCGCCTGGGTGCGGCGTCAGGTGGACGAGCTCACCGATCTCAACGAAGCGTCGATGCCTCGACCATGGTCGTCCGGCGACGCCCCCGCCGACTACATCGCGGCCCTCGCCAAGGGGATCGTCGGCGTCGAGCTGCACGTCGACCGCGTCGAGGCCAAGCGCAAGCTCAGTCAGAACCGATCGGACGAGGATCGCGGCGGCGTGATCGACGGTCTCAGATCTCATGACCGCGCACGTCAACAGATCGCTGATTCGATGGCACGCCATCCGTAGCGCACGGCCCGGGCCCGGGCCCGCTCTGCGCGACCATGCAACGGTTGCCGGAGCGGCTACAACGTGGTGATGGCGCGCACCATCAGCAGCGGCGCCCGCGAGGCCAGGGACCGGGCGAACCGATGGCTCACGGAGCGAGTGGCGACGCTCGATGCGAGCGCGGTCGGCGACGCCTTGATGGCAGGGATCGACAAAGCGACAGAGGCGAGGTGGGACGCAGCGGTCGAACGCGCAGCACAGCTCCCCGGATCGGTGAAGCCGCAGAAGGTGAAGGCCCTCACCGACACGTTCGCCCGCGAGCTCGCTGCAGTCGGTGCCGCCACCGGCGCCGCCGCCGCCGCTCCCGCTGTGGGCACGGCGGCGTCGATGGCTGCCGCGGTGGCCGAACTCGGGTGGTTCACGGCACGGTCGGGCGATCTGATCCTCACGATGGCCGCGCTCCACGGGCGACGTGCACCGACCCTCGACGAGCGCCGCGCATGGGTGCTCGCAGTGCTCATCTTCGGCAGCAGCGCTCGCGAGGGGTTCACCTCCGCTGCGAAGCAGTTGGGCCTCGAGCTCGAACAACCGAACTCGCGAGTGCCGCTCGCAACGTTGCGGGCGATCAATGGGCTGCTCCGCAACAAGCTGCTCCGCCGCTATGGCACGAAACGGGGTGCGATCGCGTTGGGCACCGCGCTCCCGCTCGGCATCGGCGCAGCCATCGGTGGCACGGCGAACTACAGCGCAGTGAAAGTGCTCGCCCGCAACGCCGACCGGTTCTTCGCCAAGCTCCCCTACTCGAGCATCGAGACGACTGCGATCGAGACCACCGGCCGCGACGCTCGCTGAACATTCCCGTCCCTGCGGTGACATGCGCCGTGCACAGACCCCATTCACGACCGATGCGGGGCCGACTACCCTCGACCGCATGGCATGGGGTGACGACGCAACCGATTCCCGACTGCACGGCACGCAGATCGCCGAGAGCGTGATCGATCTGATCGGCAACACACCGCTGGTGCGGATGAAGCGGATCAGCGAGATCCACGGCATCCGCTCGGTGTTGGCGATGAAGATGGAGACCACGAACCCTGGCGGTTCGGCGAAGGATCGGCCGGCGCTCGAGATGATCCTGGCCGCCGAGCGCGAGGGGCTGTTGCAACCCGGCGGCACCATCGTCGAGCCCACCAGCGGCAACACCGGCGTGGGTCTTGCGATCGTGGCTGCACAGCGTGGCTACACGTGCGTCTTCGTGATGACCGACAAGGTCGCGCCCGAGAAGGTGCAGTTCCTGCGGGCCTACGGCGCTGAGGTGGTGGTGTGCCCGGTGGCCGTGCCGCCCGAGGACCCGCAGAGCTACTACAAGGTGGCCGAACGCCTCACGCACGAACTGAACGCGTTCCGTCCCAATCAGTACGCCAATCCGCACAACCCCGCATCGCACTATGCGACAACCGGCCCCGA
This sequence comes from Actinomycetota bacterium, assembly GCA_043725585.1. Lineage (GTDB taxonomy): Bacteria > Actinomycetota > Acidimicrobiia > Acidimicrobiales > Ilumatobacteraceae > VFMC01. The sequence continues at coordinate 25,221 of JAYSLK010000305.1, read as the reverse complement.
GATCTGGCGCCAGACCGGCGGTCGCGTCACCCACTTCGTCGCCGGAGCGGGCACGTGCGGAACCATCACCGGCACGGCTCGCTATCTCAAGGAGCAGAACCCGAACATCAAGATCATCGCCGCCGACCCCGACGCCTCGGTGTTCTCGGGCGGCAGCGGGCGTCCCTATCTGGTGGAGGGTGTGGGCGAGGACTTCTTTCCCGCTGCCTGGGCGCCCGAGCTGTACGACGGCATCATCCCCATCACCGACGAACGGAGCTTCCTGACCGCACGCCAGGTCAGCAAGGAAGAAGGCATCCTCATCGGCGGTTCGGGCGGGATGGCCGTGGCAGCAGCGATCGACGTCGCCAAGGCAGCAGGTCCCGACGACATCGTCGTGGTGTTCAACCCCGACTCCGGTCGCGGGTACCTGTCGAAGGTGTTCAACGACGACTGGATGGCGAACTTCGGCTTCGTCCGGGAGTGCGACGAGTGCGTCGCAGCGGTGCTCGACGCCCGCGGCTCCACCCCTGCGCTGCTGTACGTGAACCCGTCGCACACGGTGCGCGACGCGATCGAGGTGATGCGCTCCAACGGCATCAGCCAGCTGCCGGTGTGCAAGAACACGCCGCCGTTCGCCGCAGCCGAGGTGTCGGGCTCGGTCGACGAGCTCGATTTGATGGAGGCCGTCTATCGCGATCCGACGGTGATGAGCATGCCGGTCGAGCACGTGATGGGCCCTAAGCTGCCCACGATCGGCGTCGGCCAGAAGATGTCGCTCGCCGTCCACATGCTCGACAGCTCGCCGGCCTTGCTGGTGCTGTCCGGCGGTCGACCGTTGAGCGTGCTCACTCGCACCGATCTCCTGTCGTACTTCGAAGTGATCGCGGCGGCAACCCATGGGTGACCAGGAGCACCAGCAGGGTTGGGGTTTCGAGACCCGCGCCGTCCACGTCGGGCAGGCCCCCGATGCCGCGTCGGGGGCGGTCGTCGTGCCGATCACGCTGTCGACCACGTTCGCCCAGGACGGCGTGGGCAATCACAAGGGATTCGAGTACTCGCGCAGCGGCAACCCCACGCGAGCTGCACTCGAGGCGTGCGTCGCGTCGCTCGAGGGCGCGCGTCACGGCCTCGCATTCGCATCCGGGCTGGCGGCAGAAGACAACGTGCTGCGTCTGTTGTCGCCAGGTGACCGAGTGCTGCTCGGCAACGACGCGTATGGCGGCACGTTCCGGCTGATCTCCAAGGTGTGGGGCCCGCTCGGGGTCTCGTGGACCGCCGTCGACCTCACCGACGTCGATTCGTTGTCGGCGAACTGGCCGGCCGACACCCGCATGGTGTGGCTCGAGTCGCCCACCAATCCGCTGCTCACCTGTGTCGACATCGAGGCGGTGGCCGCGGTCGCCCATGCCCACGGAGCGATCGTCGTGGTCGACAACACCTTCGCCACGCCGTTCCTGCAGACTCCGCTCGCGCTCGGCGCCGACGTGGTGGTGCACTCGGCGACCAAGTACCTGGGCGGCCACAGCGACGTGCTCGGCGGGTTCCTGGCGCTCGACGACGACGAACTGGCCGACAGGATCCGCTTCACCCAGAACGCGGCCGGCGCCGTGCCCGCCCCCTTCGACTGCTACCTCGTGCTGCGCGGGGTGAAGACCCTCGGCGTGCGCATGGACCGGCACTGCTCGAATGCACGAGCGGTCGTCGACATGCTCGTCGGTCACCCAGCGGTCGAGCGCGTGCTCTACCCGCAGTTGCCCGATCATCTCGGCCATGCCGCCGCGGCGAAGCAGATGCGCGACTTCGGCGGCATGGTGAGCTTCACGTTGAAGGGCGGTCTCGACGCTGCACTCGAGGTGGTGCGTCACACCCAGGTGTTCACCCTTGCCGAGTCGCTCGGCGCGGTGGAGAGCCTGATCGAGCACCCCGGCCAGATGACGCACGCGTCCGCCGCCGGCTCACCGCTGCAGGTTCCCGATTCTCTCGTGCGCTTGAGCGTCGGCATCGAGTCGGCCGCCGACCTCGTCGCCGACCTCGAACAGGCCCTCGACCACATCTGACCCTCGCGATGAGAGATGAGTGCCCCTGCCGCCCCAATCTCTCATCGCGGTCGGCCGTCGAACCACTGCGATGAGAGATGAGTGCGGTAGCGGCACTCATCTCTCATCGCGGTCAGGTCGTGACGAAGTCGCGGAGGATTGCGTACGCCTTGGGGCCTCGTCGCGGAACACGCCGTGGCCACTGTGGGCGAAGCGTTCGAATTGCACGTGCTCGGCCGGTAGGTGCGCAGCGATCTCCTCGGAGCCGGCGATCGGGCACACGGGATCGTGTTCGCCGCCGAGCACCAGCACCTCGATCCCGACGCCGTCACGAAGTTGATGGGGAAGTACAAACACCTCGTCACCGAGACGAGTGACGAGATGCGTCGAGCGATCCTGGAAGAGCAGACCGAACGCGAGGACGGGCGTGATCGTGCTCGACGCGTTCGCCATTGAGGCGTTCTTCACCGGCGAGTTCGCTGCGCCGATCGTGCGCGACGTCCTCGTGGGGGCGAGCAGGTCGTCGTGTCGGCGATCAACCTCGCCGAGGTTGCCGACCGGCTGATGCGGGTCCACGGATTCATACGACTCGACCTCGAGCAGGACCTGCTCACGCTCGGCGTGATGATCTCGGACGTCGACCCACCGACGGCCCTCGATGCGGCGGCGCTGCGTGCGCAGCACTACCACCGGGCCCGACGGTCGATCAGCATCGCCGACTGTTGTGCCGCCGCCGCGACGCTCGACCGGGACACTGTGCTCGCCACCAGCGATCCGGCATTGTTGGCGATGGTGCACGACGAGGGAGGCCGATGGATGGCCTTGCCCGACAGCAGCGGCGAGACCTGGTCCCCGCACGAGCCGTGATGAGAGATGAGCGGCGCTGGGCCACTCATCTCTCATCGCGGTCTCGGTCGGCTGTAGGTTCGACGCATGGTTGGTTCGATCCTGGGAACACGTGTGGTGCGGACGGAAGATCCCGAGCTGCTGCTCGGTGAGGTGCGCTACGTCGACGACCTGTCCGCACCTGGCGGGCCGCTCGAAGGAGCGCTGCACCTGGTGTTCGTGCGATCCGAGCTGGCACATGCCCGCATCACCGCGATCGACACCAGCGAGGCACGCACTGCCCCCGGGGTGGTGACTGTCTACACCGCGGCCGATCTCGGGCTGCGACCGATGCACGGCATGGCCAAGGTTCACGACAACTTCGCCCGGCCGCCGCTGGCGGTCGACAAGGTGCGCTTCGTCGGCGAGGCGATCGCCGTGGTGGTCGCCGAGACCGCAGTGCAGGCCAAGGACGCAGCCGACATGGTGATGGTCGACTACGAGGCACTGCCGGCGGTGGTCGACCCCGAACTCGCCTTCGACGACGCGTCGCTGCTGTTCGAGGAGCACGGCGACAACGTGGCCGTCGCCACCACCGACACCGCCCAGCCAGACATCTTCGCCACCGCCGACGTGGTGGTGCGCGGCCGATATGTCAACCAGCGCGTGGCTGTCGCCCCGATGGAGCCGCACGGCGCTGCGGCGTACATCGCCGACGACGGTCGACTCGTGTTCTACGGCAGCACCCAGATGCCGCACTTGCTGTACGGACTGCTGTCGCGTGCGCTCGGCGTGAAGCCCGAAGAGCTGCGCATCATCACCCCGAGCGTCGGCGGCGGGTTCGGCGGCAAGGCCGGGCTCTACCCCGAACAGACCGTGGTTGCGGCCGTCACCAAACGCCTCGGGCGGGCGTGCTCGTGGATGTCGACCCGCAGCGAGGACATGGTCGCCCTCGCTCACAGTCGGGCTCAGGTGCAGTACGTCGAGCTGGGGTGCACGTCCGACGGCACCTTCACCGGCTTGCGCGTCCATCTGGTGGGCGACGGCGGCGCCTACCCCGGCCTCGGCGCATTCCTGCCGGCGGGCACCCGTCGCATGAGCAACGGCACGTACCGCTTCCCCGCGATCCAGTTCGACATCGCCGTCGCGGCCACCAACACCACACCCACCGGTGCCTACCGCGGCGCCGGCCGCCCGGAGGCGACGGCGCTGCTCGAGCGTGCCGTCGACCAGGCCGCGATCGAACTGGGCATCGACCCGATCGAGCTCCGCAAGCGCAACCTTCTCGCCGACGACGTCTTCCCGTTCACCACCCTCACCGGCGTCACCTACGACACGGGCGAGTACACCACTCCGCTCGACACCGCGGCCCGTCACGCCGGCTACGACGACCTGCGACGAGAGCAGGCCGCCCGCCGCGCACGCGGCGATCGCAAGATGCTGGGCATCGGCGTCGCGTCGTACGTCGAGGTGACCGCGGGCGGCGGGGCCAGCGAGTACGGCGCGGTGGAGATCCATCCCGCCGGCACCGTCACGGTGAAGGCGGGTACCTCGGCCCACGGGCAGGGTCACCAGACCGCGTTCGCGATGATCGTGAGCAGCCTCACCGGCATCGACGTCGACAAGGTCACGCTGATCGCCGTCGACACCGACCTGGTGCGGTCGGGCGGCGGCACCGGCGGCTCGCGCTCGCTGCAACTGGGCGGCTCGGCGGTGCTGCGGGCCACCGAGGCGATGGTGGACAAGGCGAAGAAGCTCGCCGCCCAGATGCTGGAGGCCGACGAGGCAGACATCGTCGTCGACACCACCACCGGCACCGTCGGCGTGGTGGGCGCGCCGGCCACCGCTCTCGACTGGAGTGCACTCGCCACCGCTGCGGCCGCGTCGGCGGGAAGCGAGGACGACCCGGTCGACCACGAGGACGGCACGCTCGGGCTCGCTGCGCAACTCGACTTCGAGCAGGGCGACGCTACATTCCCGTTCGGCGCCCACATCGCCGTGGTCGAAGTCGACCAGGACACCGGCAAGGTCACCCTGCTGCGCCACATCGCGGTCGACGACTGCGGCACCGTGCTGAACCCGTTGCTCGTGGAAGGCCAACAGCACGGCGGCGTCGCCTCGGGCGTCAGCCAGGCGTTGTACGAGCAGGTGCACTACGACACCGACGGCAACCCGCTCACGGGCAACTTCATGGACTACGCCTTCCCCTCGGCCGCCGAGTTCCCCAGCTTCGAGGTGCACAGCACCGAGACTCCCACCCCACTCAACCCCTTGGGCGCCAAGGGCATCGGCGAGGCGAGCACGATCGGCAGCACCCCGGCCGTGCAGAACGCAGTGATCGATGCGCTCGCCCACCTCGGTGTGCGCCACATCGACATGCCGTGCACCAGCGAGCGGGTGTGGCGCACGATCCGCGATGCCGAAGCCGGAACGCTCCCCGACCCCTGGCGCGACCCGCCCTCGATCTTCGCCCGCCTGGCCGCCGGACAGGCCGTCGACGAAGCCGGCCTCAGCGCTGCCGAGGGCATCTGACCCGAGTCCCACACCCCCACCCGAGTCCCACGAGGTCGAATCGAGGAACACACGTCACCCCGGGGTGGCCGCTGGTACTCGGACCCCCCGAGCATGGCCGGTTCGGCAGTCGCTCCTCCTGGCACCGGCCGTAGGGTGATCACATGATCCGACGGCGAGGCAACGACGTGTGCTGGTGCGGGTCGAAGCGCAAGTTCAAGAAGTGCCACGGCGAGTTCCGGGTGCCGATCGAGCCCCTGCGGCCCGGCACGGTCGCGCCGCCGCGGCATGTGCCTTCCGAGATCGAGCGCCCGTGGTACGTGCGCGACGGCGACACTCGCCCTGATCGCGGCTCGGTGCAGATCATCACCGACCCCGACGAGTTCGCCCGCCTGCAACACGCGTGCCGCGTCGCAGCGGAGGTGCGCAATGCGGTCGGCACGGCGGTGCGGGTGGGCATCACGACCGACGAGCTCGACGAGATCGCACACAATGCCTACATCGAACACGGCGCCTACCCGAGCACGCTGCACTACCAGCACTTCGCGAAGTCGATCTGCACTTCGGTGAACGAGGTGGTGTGCCACGGCATCGGCGATGACCGACCGCTGCGCGAGGGCGACATCGTGAACGTCGACGTGACTGCCTACATCGACGGCATGCACGGCGACTGCTCGGCCACGTTCACGGTCGGCGAGGTGTCGATACCCGTCGCCTCACTGGTGGACACCACACGTGAGGCGATGATGCGCGGCGTCGAGGCCATCCGCACCGGTGAACCGCTGGCCCTCATCGGTCGGGCGATCCAACCGTTTGCCTACTCCCGCGGCCTCGGTGTCGTGGCCGATTACGGCGGCCACGGCATCGGCCGCCACTTCCATGCGGCTCCGCACATCGATCACGTGATCCGACCGGTCACCCACCTTGCGGTCGACGGCCTCACCTTCACCGTCGAGCCGATGCTGACCGCGGGCACCCCCGAGCACCACGATTGGGACGATGGCTGGACCGTGGTGACGAACGATCTTCTGCCCACCGCCCAGTTCGAACACACCGTCATCGTCCGCGACGGCCGAGCCCACATCCTCACCACCTGACCATCGTGACTTGCTGGGCCCGTAGTGGGCCCGTGCGGCCCGTGCTCGGCCCTCTCACTCCCGAAGATCAGGTCGCCAGGACCTCAGCGAACAGGGTGAGCGCGGCGGCGGCAAAAGCGACCATGTTGGGTTCGCGGTCGTCGATCCAGGTGAGTATGTGTCGCGTCGACTCGGCGGGGCCCGCGATGGCGAGCCAGCAGTGGCCGGCCGGATCGCCGTACGGATTGGGTGGACCGGCGGCGCCTGCCTCGCCGATGCCCCACGTGGCCTCGAGCTTCACCCGACACGACCGCGCCAGGTACTGCGCGAACACCTCCGTGGCACCACGCATCTTCTGCGGCGTCTCGACCGCACCGAACATCCAGGCCAAGCTCGCCTGGCGGGTGTACACCACTGCGCCGCCGAGGAAGTACGCCGATGCACCGGGTACCGACAGCAGCGCGGCGGAGATCAACCCTCCCGCGGACCCTTCTGCTACGGCAACCATCTCGCCGCGCTCCCGTAACAACTCGCCGATCGTCCGTGCGGGTCGGGTCAGTTCCTCAGCGAGCATCAGTGGTCTCTTTCCATACTCGGTCGTGGCACGCGTTCTGGTCGCGAATCGCTCGATTCGGCGCAGTGATGCGCGACCAGAACGATCATGTCAGCCGGCGAGGATCGTACGGGCGACCCGCGTTCCGCTGCGCAACGCGCCTTCCATGTAGCCGCACCACTCGTCGGTGTGCTCGCCGGCGAGCAACATCCGGCCGTGCGGAGCGCGCAGCAAGGGCCACGCGGGCACCAGTTGTCCCAGACCGAAGGTGACGTATGCCCCCAGGCTGAACTCGTCATCGGTCCAGTCGGTGATCACCCGCTCCCCTGCCAAACCCTTGGAACCGGGGAAGATGCGGTCGATCTCGGCGACCACACGATCAGCGATGTCGGGCAACGACATCAGGGCTGCGCCGTCGTGCGACGACAAGAGGGCCGTCATCACTCCCGCGTCGCCCGATTGACCGTCGGTGGTCTCCCACAGTTCACCCCACGCCCGTTCGGTGCGCACCGATCCGTCGCGCCCATCATCGAGCCACACCCGTCGACCGAACTGCACGCTCACCTTGCCACCCACGCCGTAGTCCGGTCGGCTGAGCTCGGGTGGGATGTCGTGCCACATCCGGCCAAGCACCGGCAACGGCACGGTGACGACGAGATGATCCGCCGTCATCCGGTGCCCGGAGCGCAGCACCACCGCACCGACGTCGGGCTCCACGATCGCAACGGGGGTGTCGAGCTGCACCCGATCTCCCAGCCGGTCAGCGAGGCCGGTGGCGAGCTGGTCGTTGCCACCCACGATGCGATGACCTTCGAAGCCATCCCCCGATCGCCGATGCAGCGCCGTCATCCACGCCGCCATCAGTTGACTGATCTCGTCGGGCGCGAGCATGTACTCGGTGCGGATGTCGCGACCGATCACCACCCGCGCCACCAGTGACAGACCGAGCGACTCGACCACTGCGCTCAGCGGCAACGTGTCCAGCACCGCCGAACGCGGCCCGGCTGGATCGTCGATGTCGACGATCCCGGCCAGATCGGTCATCGCTGTCTCGAATCGAGCGAGGTCGGGAGCGAGGCTGTGATGGAGTGCATACGGTGCCGACCGCCCTCCCATGTCGATCATCCGTCGCTCATCGTCGCGACCGCACGACACGTCGCTGAGCACAAGACCGAGCGACGACGCGAGCGCCAGCACGTCCTGGTGAGCGTGATCCACGAACTCGGCACCGCGATCGGCCCACTGCCCGTTCGAGAAGCGATGGCTCCACACACGACCACCGACTCGCGATCGCCCCTCGAGCACGATCGGTTCGCGCCCGCCGGCAACGAGATCTGCAGCACATCGGAGTCCGGCGAGTCCCGCCCCGACCACGATCACGTCGTGATGGCTCACCGGCTCACCGTGGCCAGATCGAATCTCATCGGAAGAGCACTCCTTGCTCGTGCTTCACCAGGCGCGGCGTTCCCGTCCATGGCACGTAGTTGTCCATGAAGACCCACGACCGACGGTGGATCGCCGATGGCCCGTAGCCCTGCAGTGCTGCCTTGTGCACGGGGCACGGGTAGCCCTTGTTCGTGTCGAAGCTCCACTGCGGATAGTTGACCGACTCGACACGCATCAGCCGGTCGCGAGTCACCTTGGCGAGGATGCTCGCTGCCGCCACCGACAGGCAGTGGAGATCGGCCTTCACGCGCATCTCGACGTTCGGCACGTACGGTGCGACGAAGTTCCACTTCCCGTCGACGACAGCGACATCGGGACGAATCGACAGCTGTTCGAGCGCGCGGCGAGCGGCGAGCTTCTGCGCCGCGGCCATGCCGAGCTCGTCGCACTCCTCCTGGCTCGCCGAGCCGACAGCCCACGACTCGCACCATCCGGCGATGCGGTCGAACAGGAACTCCCGGTTCGCCTCGCTGAGCATCTTCGAGTCGCGCACCCCGTTGACCCGCCGGTCACGCGGCAGGACAGCGGCGCCCACCATCAGCGGTCCCGCCCACGCCCCTCGTCCCACCTCGTCGATGCCGACCACCCAATCGTGCCCGCGCGCCCACATCTCCTTTTCGATCGTGCGAGTGGGAGCGCGTCCGGCCATCGATGTGCAGTCTGCCGTGCCTGCGCCGTTCAGCCGCGCCGTGCGTGGTGCCGTGCGTGGTTCAGCCCGGGACGCACCTCAACGCAGCACGAGTCGAGCGGGGCCTTCGGCCACCTCACCGACTCGCCACCACGATGTCCCGGTATCACCGCTGAGCAGTCGAGCCACCATGGCCGGATCGACGGCTGCGAGCAGACCGCCGGAGGTCTGCGGATCCATGCACAGGGCCTCTCCGGCGTCGCTCGCCGTGCTGAGCAGGTTGTCGTGCACGTACTCGCGGTTGCGCGGATCGCCTCCCGTACGAACGCCGCGCGCGGCCGCCTCGCGAGCGCCGGGATACGCAACGATCGAATCGGTGTCGACCACGACTTGCACGCCACCGCGCTCGGCCATTTCCCAGCCGTGACCAGCGAGGCCGTACCCCGTGACATCGGTGACGGCGTGAACCGCGTCGCCGAGTTCCTGCAAGTCCTCGCTTGCGGCTCGGTTGATGCGACGCATCCCGGCGATCGCCGCGGCCTTGTCGTGGCTCGAACCGCCCGCGAGAGCGAGCGCGGTGCCGATCGGCTTCGACAGGACCAGCACGTCACCCGGCTTCGCTCCACCCTTTCGGAACACGCGATCAGGGTGCACCACACCCTGCACCGCCAAGCCGAAGATCGGTTCCGGATTGCGGATCGTGTGTCCGCCGGCAATGGTGCCACCCGCTTCGGCCACCACGGCGGCCGCAGCATCGAAGATCGCGACGATCGCCTCGCGAGGGAAGTGCTCGGGGAACGCCGCCACGTTCACGGCGATCACCACCCGCCCGCCCATCGCGAAGACGTCGCTGCAGGCATTCGCAGCAGCGATCGCGCCGAAGTCGTACGGGTTGTCGACGAGCGGCGGGAAGAAGTCGGTGGTGCTCACGAGCGCGACGTCGGCAGACACCTGGTAGATGGCCGCGTCGTCGAACGGTGCGAGCCCGACCAACAACGACGGGTCGGCGCCCATCGGCATGTCGCGCACCAGGTCGGTGAGCAGAGACGCTCCCCACTTGGCGGCGCATCCACCGCACGTTGTCCACTCGGTGAGCCGCAGATCGGCGAAGGGATCGTGCACGTCGGCGGTGTCGCCGGCCTGCGCTGCGTCGATGGCGGTCATGGCGCACAGCCTAGGAGCACCGACCGACACGGCAACCAGGCCACAAACGGGCCAGAACCTGCCCTACCAGACGACACCCCGCGCCACCCCCCGCCGGCCTGCCGGCAATTCGGGGCTCGCCTAGCATCGGGCCACATGTACCGTCTCGACCCGTACGAGTTCACCGAGACCGACGCGGCCCGAACCATCGCCAACCTGCCGGGCATCTGGGACGAGATGGTGCTCGGACGCGACGCATCGGTCGTCGCCCACCTCCGACCCGACCTCGACGGCCCCGTGGCCGAGGTGTTGCCCAGGGCATGGGAGGCGATGCTCGCCGTCGGACCGGCATTGCGGGCCGCTGGTCAGCTCCCACAGCGGGCGACCGGCGTGGTGGCCCAGCTGAACCGAAGTGACGGCGGCGTGCCCAAGACGCCGGTTCCCCGCGTCGACGTGGGCTGGAGCGGCGTGATCGGCGATCGTCAGCGCAGCCGGCAGCATCACGGGCGCCCGTGGCAGGCACTCTGCATCTGGTCGACGGAGGTGGTAGACGGGTTCGCCCTCGGCGGACATCCCATCGCCGCCGGCTCGGCGGGTGAGAACGTCACCGTGACCGGACTCGATTGGTCGGCCGTCCGCCCAGGAGTCCGACTGCAGCTCGGATCGGTGCTGTGCGAGGTGAGCGCGTGGGCGCTTCCCTGCACGCACAACCGGGCCTGGTTCAGCGACGGTGACTTCAATCGCATGCACCACGAACGCGGACCGGTGAGCCGGGCCTACGCCACCGTGATCGAGCCGGGCTCGATCGATCTGGCCGATCCGGCGGTACTCGAGCCATGACCTTCTCCGTCATCGCCATCTCCGGAAGCCTCCGCTCGAGCTCGTCGAACACCGGTCTCGTCCGCCTCGCGCAGCAGATCGCGCCGGTTGGCCTGACGATCGACTTCGACGAACCGCAGGCGGCCATCCAGGCCCTGCCGTTCTACAACGAGGACCTCGAGTCCGATCCCCCGGCATCGGTGATCCGCTGGCGCGAGCTCGTCGTGCGCGCCGACGCGCTGCTGATCGGCATGCCGGAGCACAACTTCAGCCCATCGGCGGTGGCGAAGAACGCGATCGATTGGCTCACGCGCCCACCGGGCGCGCACGCGCTCACGGGCAAGGTGATCGCGATGATGACGAGTGGGGGCATGGGTGGCGGCTCGCGGGTGCAGCCTCCGCTCGCGCTGATCCTCGGCTATCTCGGCAACACCGTCGTCGACGCGCCGGCGATCAACGTGAAGATGGGACAGACCCGCATCACCGCCGATGGCGTCACCGACGACAAGATCACCGAGCTGGTTCGCCTGAAGCTGGCGAACGTGATGTCGGCTCTGGACGCCCGCTGATCCACCAGGTGTGATCCGCCCGGCCGGATCGCCTGACCTGGTTCAGGCGGTGAGTTCGAACGGTTGGCCGACCGCGACCTCGATGTAGTCGCGCTCGCACGGGTGACCGACGAGCACCCAGGCTCGCGAGTCACCATCAGCACGGAGCTCGGCGATCATCGAAGCGGTCGTGTCTTCGACCGGGTCGCCGGAGTCATCGGTGGCGTGCATGCACACTCCCCAGCCCGGCACCGCGCACGAGTCGTGGCAGCGCAGATGGGCGACCACGGCATCGAAGGTGACCGGCCGCCGCTCCAGCACTGCCTTCGAGGCGTGCCAGCGAGGATCGACGAGCCGCTCGACGGGTTGCCGCGGATGCCGGTGCCCGGCATCGAACGACGCGATCGTGGTGCGGTTCGAAATCGCACGGGCCTGCGCCACCTGCTCGCTCGCCCACTCCCGACCCGAGGTCTCCAAAACGAAGGCCTCGGTCGCGTCGGCGATCAGGAAGCTGCTCCAGTACGCGAGCTCTCCGCGACAGCCGGCCGGGTCGTGCCCCGTACCACCCTGTCCGTGTCGCTCGAGCAGCACGACGATCACTTGGAGGGCGCCGCGAGCGGAGTCGGCGCGCTCGAGTCCGAGCCGCACCAGATCCATGCCCGTCAGCGCGGGCGGCGCCGGCCGCGGATCGAGCGTGGTGTAGATCGCTTCGTTCCCGATCGCGACGCCGGCGTCGTTCACGCCGTGTTCGGCCCCCCAACACCAACGTGGCACCGACAACAGACAGCCGCGCGTGGGGCCGACGAGGGCAGGAACCTCGATGTGTGTGGTCCTGGTCACCGCGTGGTCGACTCGCGGCGCGAACCAGCGCACGTCCTGCGCCTCGTCGGGTGGCCGATCGCTGTTCTTGGCGAAGAGCGTGGCACCCGTACCCGTCGCCGACGGCAGTGCCACGAGCGTGTCGCACATCAGCTGAAGGAGACGCCGTCCGTCGGTTGCATCGGCACTGCGCCGGCAGGCACGGGCCAGAGCGTTTCGCCGGTTCGTTCCGTGGTGCTCCAACCTGGCGCGGCGCCCGTCGACGTCAGCATCACCGGGTCGCCGGTGCACTCCCACAGGACAGCGGGGCGTTCCCCGTGCCACCGAATCGCGCACGACACCTCCGAGGCAGCGCCGGTCGGAACGCCGTAGAACTCGAAGTTCTGGCCCAGCCAGGCGGTGGGCATCCCACTCGGAAACAGATCACCACCGTCGGCGATCGCTCGTTCGAGCTGGGAGATCCCGCGCACGCCGTCGACAACAGCGGGCATCGAAAACGCGACCGCTGCTCCGCCGAGCACGCGGCTACGCATCTTGCGAAGGTCCTTCGCAGCCCGCACCTCATCGGCGCCGAGACACACCCGTTCGGCAGCGTCGAACGCCGCGGCGACGAGTGGGTCGCCCGTGTGCGCAGCGAGCGCTGCAACCGCATCGACGACCTCGGGCATCCACGGCTCGGCGATGCTGCCCATCCGTACGAGATCGGCGATGCCGAGCAGGAACGCGATCGGGTCCTTCGCGACCGCTACCGGTCCGTCGAGCATGAGCTGACACCGGTCGCGCACCACGCACGATGCCATCGTGGTGTCGGGCACCAACAGACGACTGGCGCGTTCGGCGGCCGCGAGCCAACCGCGCACCACCTGCGTTGCCGGGGGAAGGCCTGCGGGCAACTGGCGGTTGCGAGCCGCGCCGGTGGTGGGATCGTGAGCGATCGCAACGGTGATGGACGAACGATGGCCGATCGGGAACGCCACGGCCCCTGCCGGCAGCTCGATGCCCTGGAGCGGCATGTCCGTCGGCGGCCGTTGGGAGAGCAGCGCCGCCCCTGCGAAGGCGATCGCGATGGGCATCGACGAGTCGTTCTCGACCTCGATGATCGTCATGCCGCCACGGTCTGCAACCACGTACGCGCGGTGAACGGCATCGCCGTTGGGGATGCGCACGCGCGTCTCGACGACCGGCGTTCCCTCCACGAGCGACTGGCGGACGGTCGGCTCATCGGCCGGCACGTACCACCGGTCGTCGGCGGCGATGAACCAGTCGAGGGTGCCGAGGCCGTCCCACACCTGCACGGCTCCCCACGGCGCCACGGTCGCGCGCCATGCGCCACCGAGCACGCCGATGGTGGGCGGGTGCGCCACGGGTGCGCCGAGGGCTGTCTTCGCAGCGGTCACGATCTGTCGGCCTCGAAGCTGGGCATGCCACCACCGTAGCGAGGGACGACCTCGGCCACACCCGGCGACGACCAGCTGCCTACCATGAGCCCTGTGACCGAGGCGCACCCCCACTCCGGCGCCGTGGCGCCTGGTTCCACTGCGAGGTTGGATGCCGTCGTGCTGGTTCCCATCAAGGCGTTCCATCTGGCGAAGTGCCGCCTCGAACCGGTCCTCGACTCGGCTCGCCGAGAGCGGCTGGCCCGATGGACCGCCGAGCGCGTCATCGCCGCAGCGGGCGACGGCCCCGTCGCCGTCGCATGCGACGACCATGCCGTTGCCGCCTGGGCTCGTCAGCACGGTGCAATCGTCCTGTGGCAGGAGGGTCTCGGCCTGAACGGCGCCGTCAATCGGGCCATCGACCAGCTCCGTGAAGCGGGCCACCCGCATGTGATCGTGGCCCACGGCGATCTTCCCCGGCCGGCCAGGCTCGCATCGTTCGCACAGCCCGACACCGTGCTGCTCGTGCCCGACGACCGATGCGACGGCACGAACGTGATGTCGTTCCCGATCGACGCGGCCGATGATGGGCTGCGGGCCGCGTATGGCGGCGGTTCGTTCCGTCGACATCTCGCACTGGCGATGGCCACTCGATACGCCGTCGAGGTGGTGCGAGACGCGTACCTCGCGCTCGACATCGACCATCCGGCCGACCTCATCCACCCACTCGTGAAGGACGTGCTGCCACCATGGCTGCAAACGAACCCGGACAACCGGCTCCCGAGCCGCTGATCGCGCCCTTCACACGCGATCTCGCGACACCTTCTTCAGCGCTCGCCATCGGCGCGCATCCCGATGACGTCGAGTTCGGGGCGGGGGGCACGCTCGCCAAGTGGGCGTCGGCGGGCTGCATCGTGCACCACCTCGTGTGCACCGACGGTTCCAAGGGCACGTGGGACGTGAATGCCGATACCGATGCCCTCGTGATCCGTCGCCGCGACGAACAGCGCGAGGCCGCACGGCGCGTGTCGGGCGCGAACGCCGGCGAGGTCGTGTTCCTCGCCCAGATCGACGGTGAGCTGGAGAGCACCCTCGAGCTCCGCAGCGCGGTCGCCCGGGTGATCCGGATGCTCCGTCCGCAGGTGGTGCTCGGCCACGATCCGTGGAAGCGGTATCGCCTCCATCCCGACCATCGGCATGCAGGGCTCCTCGCGTGCGATGCAATCGTCGCCGCGCGGGACCCGCACTTCTTCAGAGAGCACGGCATCGACCACCATCGCCCCGGCGCCTTGTTGCTGTGGGAGGCCGACGTGGCCGATCACGTGGAAGACGTCACACACGCCGTCGAGGCGAAGCTCCATGCGCTCGAGGCCCACGAATCACAGTTCGAGAGCACGATGAAGGCAACCGACGGTGCACAGATCGACGCCTTCCGAGCGCGGATTCGTGCGCGGCTGTCAGGTCTCGGCGCAGCTCACGGTGTCGGCGCCGCAGAGATCTTCAAACTGATCGCCGACCTGTAGATCAGCCGAACTGCCCTGGAGTGCGACCCGGCCCTGGCGCACCGGCAAACGCCTGGGCGATCGCCATCCATTCCTCCGCTGCGGGGCCGCTGATGTCGAGTGCCGTATCGGCGCGATGCCGTCGTTGAGTGACGACGAGGCAGAAGTCGAGCATCGGCCCTCGTACCGAATCGGCCGCTGTCGGGAGACCCCACGTCGCGGTGTCGCCCGAAGGTGTGGTGAGCGCGACGTAGACGTCGTCATCGGGTAACTCCATCTGGCGAATGGCGTAGCTGAACGGTCGAGCGCGCACTCCGATGTGAGCGACGTGACGAAGCCGCTCCGTCGCTTCTCTCGTCACGCCGAGAGCGTCATAGACGTCCTGCCCATGTGCCCAGGTCTCCATCAGCCGAGCGGTGATGAACGATCGGGCCCCCATCGCCGGCCCGTACCACGGAATTCGAGTCGACGCATCGACGCCACGAGCAACTTGGACGAGCCGCGCGCGGTCGCTCCGCCACGCCTCGATCAACTCCCGCCCGCTCATCGTTCGTCCGGGCCCCACGGAGACTTCGGTGCCACCCGACGACATCAGCTGCTTGGCATCGTCTTCGAACTCGCCGGGATCAGTGAGCGCCATGAGGGCGCGTTGGTCGAAGAACCAGAGATGGCTCACCTGGTCGCGGATGGCCCATCCGGCCGAGGCGGTCGCAAACCCCCACTGCGACTCGCTCAGCTCGGCCAACACCTCATCGAGTTGTGAGTGCTCGTCGACAAGGTCGTTGCAGATGAGTTCCATCCGAGCATTGTTGCCGAGTCAAGGCGTCGGAACGCGAACGAGGGGCCCGAAGGCCCCTCGCTGCGAACGCTCCGAATTGCTCGGGGCAATCACTTCTTCTTGGCAGCAGCCTTCTTGGCGGGTGCAGCCTTCTGGGCCGGTGCAGCCTTCTTGGCCGGTGCAGCCTTCTTGGCCGGTGCAGCCTTCTTGGCGGGTGCCTTCTTTGCAGCCATCAGTGTTTGTTCCTTCTCTGGTCCTGGGTTACTTCTTCTTGGGGTTGAGAACACCCTTGAGCGTGCTGCTCGAGGTGAACTTCATCCGGGTGGAGGCAGCGATCTTCACTGCTTCGCCGGTCTGTGGGTTGCGGCCCGTGCGAGCCTTCGACTTCGAGGTGCTGAACGAGCCGAAGCCCGGCCACGCAACCTTGTCGCCCTTCTTCGCAGTCGTCGTGACGATGTCGAAGAACGCACCAACGACGCGCTCAGCGTCAGCCTTGGTGACGCCCGACTTCGTGGCCACCGCGTCGATCAACTCTGCTTTGGTCATGTCTGCTGATACCTCTTCGTATCGGTTGTTCCCGGTGTAACGGTTCGTTACGCCCGCGTATCGAACCCGTTTCGATGACGAATAGCAAGTACCCTCATCATTGCAAATGCAATGAGTGACGCTCGTCTCGTGCGATCCGGATCTGCTCCCCTGGAGAGTGCAAGTTGTCAGCCTGTACGCAAGGAGGCGCGAATCGCATCGGCGTAACGCTCAGCCTCTCCGGGCACGTAATTCTGGCGCGGCCAGAAGAAGCCGCGAAGCCCGTCGCGCCATCGCCTGGGGACGATGTGCACGTGGAGGTGGGCCACGCTCTGACTGACGACGTTGTTGTTCGCGACGAAGGTTCCGTGCGCATCGAGCGCACTCGGCAACGCCCGTGAGATGAGCTGAACTCGTTCGAAGAACGGACCGACGAGAGCTGTATCGAGATCGGCGAGCGTGACGACATGTGCGCGCGGCACCACGAGGACGTGACCTTTGAACACCGGTGATCGATCGAGAAAGGCGACAGCGACGTCGTCGTCGAAGACCACATCGGCCGCCACCTCACCGTGAACGATCCCACAGAACACGCACCCCTCGTCCATCGGCTCAGTCTGGCGCGAAGATCGAGCCATGAGCACACCTCGCATCTTCCCTGTCGATGATCCCTCGCCCGACGTGGTGGAGCTGTACATCAAAGGCGGGATGCGCGCCCCCGACGGCACGACCCTGAACATCTTCGCAACCCTCGCTCACCATCCTGCGCTGCTGCGCCGGTGGTTGGTGTTCGCGACTCACGTGATGTCGAAGAACACGCTCGCACCGCGCGATCGCGAACTGTTGATCCTTCGCGTCGGCGTCCGTTGTTCGGCACCGTACGAGTTCGGCCAGCATCACGTGATCGCGCAGCGGTGCGACATCACCGTCGACGAGATCGACCGGGTGAAGGCCGGCCCGGATCATCCAGCCTGGTCGTCATTCGACGCAGCACTTCTCCGCGCCGTCGACGAACTGCACGATGACAGCAAGATCTCCGACGTCACCTGGGCCACCCTCGCCGGCCGCTACGACACGGAACAGATGCTCGACCTGATCTTCACCGTCGGCAACTACCACCTCGTGTCGATGGCGCTGAACAGCTGCGGGGTTCAGCTCGACGACGGCATCCCCGACACCCTGTGAGCCCAACCGAGTGAGCCCATCCGGAAGCGCGATGCGATCGTTCCCGATGAACGGAGCGTGAACGCCTCACGGATATCCGCCCGGCGCCGACGTCGATCGGGTAAGCAGTGCATGTTGCATTCCTGCATCCGACATTGCCCGTCACGGGTTCTTCCCATCGAGGAGTGGCGTTGACCGACCTGGCTTTCCCGCTGTCGTCCGACGGATCGATGGAAGGGGGTGAGCACGGAGGCACCGGTGCATCGACTCGTGTCCGAATCGTCCTCGACACATCGGTGCTCGTGGCAGACCCAGGCAGCATCCACGGCTTCGGGGACGCCGACGTGGTGATCCCTCTCACCGTGATCGAAGAGCTCGACTCGTTGAAGACGCGACTCGACGACGTCGGCCGTGCGGCGCGAACGGCCCTGCGGTCGATCGAGGAGATCCGTGTCGGGGCAGGCGGCTCCCTCGCAACAGCTGTGCCGCTCATCGCAGGCGCTCCGGGCACCTTGCGGATCGAGATCAACGGCGTTCAGCGCCATCTCCTCGTCGAACACGGGCTCGACCCACAGGTGGCCGACAATCGCATCATCGGCGCAGCGCTCGGTCAAGCCCAGCACGCACCCACCACGATCGTGTCGAACGACGCTGCACTGCGGATCAAGGCTGCCCATCTGGGGCTGCGCGCCGCCGAGCATCGCCCGGTGGGTCGCAGCGCGGATACACGCGACACGGGCTGGCGCACCTTCAGCGCACAGCACGAACAGATCGACGATCTCTACGCTGCCGGCGCGATCGCCGTCGACGCCCTCGACGAAGGCAGAGACACCAAGGAGAACACGTTCGCCGTATTGCGCCTCGGATCTCAGTCCGCCCTCGTACGCCGCGTCGACGACGAATGGGTGTTGCTGCCCCATCAGCCGCCCGAGGCGTGGGGACTCCGCTCGCGTTCGAAAGAGCAGCGATTCGCACTCGAACTCCTGCTCGATCCCGACGTCAGCGTGGTCGCACTCGACGGATGCGCCGGCACGGGCAAGACGCTGCTGGCGATCGCCGCCGGCCTCGAGCAAGTCGTCGAAGCTCGCACGTTCGAACGCTTGGCGATCTACCGTCCGCTCGTCGCGGTGGGCAAAGCCGACGTCGGTTTCCTGCCTGGCGGTCTCGACGAGAAGCTCGATCCCTGGATGTCGGCGATTCACGACGCGATCGTTGCTCTCACCGATCAGCGCAGCAGCCATGACGCCCGCTCGCTCATCGACGAGCTCACGAACCGCAGCCAGTTGTCGCTCGAGAGCGTCACATTCCTGCGTGGGCGCTCGTTGCACCGCCAGTTCGTGGTCGTCGACGAGGCGCAGAACCTGGAACCGACCACCCTGAAGACGATCCTCACACGTATCGGCGAGGGCACCAAGGTGGTCTTCACGGGTGACACCAGCCAGATCGATGCGCCCTACCTCGGTGAGTCGAACAACGCGCTCGCCGTCTTGATCCAAGCGTTCGGCGGACAGCGCTGCTTCGGCCACATCACGTTGTCGTCCTGCGAACGCAGCGCAGTGGCCAGCCTGGCCGCCACGCTGCTCTGAGGACCAGAACACCCCCACCGGAACACCTTGGGCGGCCCACACGACACCGGACTCACCGACGTTCTTCAGAAACGAAAATCCGCTTCCTTGTTGCCTCCGTATCAATTAGTGTTAAATCTCGTCGGCGCGACGGGGAACCGTGATCTCGCGATTCCCGGCGTCTGTCGACGACAGGGCGGTGCCGCATCTCCGGCACGGGCGGGGGCAGAGGGGCGATGGCAGCAGTCGAATTCGTTCAGTCCGAGGGTCACCAGCACCAGCTTCTGAGGCTCGTCGGTCATGCGGCGGATGAAACGGCATGGATGAGCCTTGCAGCCTGCAAAGGTCGAACCAATCTGTTCTTCCCACCTCGTGCCGAACGGCCTCAGGCGCGAGTGCGGAGAGAGGCTCACGCCCGATTGCTGTGCAACACCTGCCCGGTCCAGCAACATTGCCAGGAGTTCGCTCGCGGCAAGCACGAGTACGGCTTCTGGGGCGGCGAGAGCGAAGAGGACCGTCACCTGGCGGGCTTCACGGTCGCTGCACCCATCGGCGTTCGCGCCCGGGCACACGCGAACTGATCGACATCGCAGCCATCTCCCGATTGCCCACCGGCACCTCCGCTGACACCTCCTCCGACATCGCCATGGGAGTCGTCACACCTGCGGAATAGGGTGGCGACGTGCACTCCCTCGACGGCCCCTCCGTGCGGTTCGCGGTGGTCGATGTCGAGACGTCGGGTCTGTCGGTCCGGCGTGATCGGGTGTTGCAGGTCGGCGTCGTCGTCGTCGATGGCGGCGGCACGGTGATCGATCGATGGGCAAGCCTGGCTCGACCACGCCGGCGGCTCTTCTATCGGGTCGGTCCGACCAAGCTCCACGGCATCCGTCGCCGCGACGTCCGAGACGCCCCATCGCTGTCCCAGGTCATGCAACGGCTGGCCACGTCGGTTGATCACGCAGTGTTCGTCGCCCACAACGCCGACTTCGATCTCGCCTTCCTGCGCAAGGCTGCCGACGAGGTCGGCACGGCGCTCCCCGTGGGTCGCACGCTGTGCACGCTCCGGCTGTCGCGCCGCCTCGATCCCGGCCGAACGATGCCACATCGGCTGGGCGCGCTGTGCGAGCGATACGGGGTCACCCTCGTCCGACCTCACGATGCGCTGGCCGACGCCGACGCCACCGCCGCCGTGCTGCCGCATCTCCTGGAAGCGCACGGCATCACCACCGGTCAGCAGCTCGACGAGCACATCGCCCGGCAGGCTGTCGACCGGGTGGCTCATGCCGGAAGGGCAGACCGCGCGAGAAGCCGCGGGAAGCGTCAGTCGGCGACGTAGCGGGCTGCGAGCAGCTCGGCAGCGGCGCGAGCGCCGAGGTCGCACCACTCGTCGGGAGCGAGCACGGCCGCATCCCGTCCGAGCCGAACGAGCACCTGGCGCAGCCAACCTTCGCTCACCACGGCCATCTCCACCACGAGCGAACCGTCGCCCGATTCGTGGTCGCGTACCGAACGAACGGGGAATCGCTCCACCACCCACCGACCCGCCGGGGCAACCCGCAACGTCACCGTGGCCATCGCAGGCAGGTCGTCGAACCAGTCATCACCGCTCGGCACCCTCACCTCCCGGGCCTGGGCATGCCGACCGGTCGTCTCGCACGCGAGGATCCGATCGATGCGGAAGGTGCGTTCCTCCCGCGAACGATCGTCATCGGCGAGCACGTACCAACGGCCTCGATCGGAGAAGACCGCGCGCGGCACGATGATTCGCTCGGACACTTCGTCGCTCGACGCCGACACGTAGGAGATGCTGACCTCGGCCGCCGTCGTGACCGCTGCCATCAACTCAGCGGTCGAGGCCGGCTGAGCCAGGTCGAGCACCATGCCATCAGATCCGAGCACGGCTTCGAGCTTGGCAAGTGCCCGAGCCAGCGGCCCATCGGCCTCAGCACCGGGCAGTGCGAGCGCATGCCGTCCTGCCATCAGCAGCGAGAAGCCTTCGGGAGCGGTGAGCCGCAACGGCCGGGTGAAGAAGCGAGGGACGTCGATGTGGGCGACGCCATCGTCATCGATGTACAGGTCGACCAACTCGTCGAGGAACGGCGGCAACCCACACATCGCCGCCTGTTCGAGATCGGCGACGAGCTCTTTCTCGCTGATCTGGAATCGCTCGCACATCTCGGCCAGCGATGCACTGCCCCGCTCTGCGAGCCACGGAAGGATCACGAGCAGCCGACGCAGCCGCACCTTGAGCGACGACGGTCCCTTCTGGGTCATGTCGCACCGGCTTGCGGGTCAGCGTCGGCTTGCGGGTGTGGGGGGTGACCAGGCAGGGCGGCGACCGACCGCAACCATGCGACCAGGTCGGCGCGGACCTGCGGAGGTCCGAGCACCTCGGCGCGAGCACCGAGGCCGAGCACCCAGGAACGGAACGCGTCTCGGTTCACACACGGCACGTTGAACACCACGACGCCTGCGTCCTCGCGCGCCACGGAAGCAGCGCCCAGTTCGGCTCGAACCACGTCGGCGAGCGGTGGATCGACGGCCACTTCGGCGGTGCCGGCACCATCGTCGGACTCACCCAGGAGCTTGGCATCGGCGGGGAACGCAGCACGAACGTCGAAACCCTCGGGACGCTCGAACGTCTTGTTCGGGTGCGACACCACATCGCCCTCGATCCGATCGACGCGGTAGGTGCGCACCTCGGCATGGTCTCGATCGTGACCGATGGCGTACCAGAATCCCTCTCGGAGCAACAGCCCGTACGGGTGGAGCTCGCGCTCGATCCCGCGGTAACGAAAGGTGACCGCGTTGCGACTGCCCGATGCGGCCCGCAGGATCGGGAGGGCAACGTGTTGGACCACGTTGGTCACCACCGACGAGCTGGCCAGCACCGAGCCGCCGAGCTTCCACAGACCCTCCTGGCCGGCGTCCGATCTGATCGTCGCGACCGCCATCTGGAGCGCGTGACGTTCATCGTCATCGAGGTGCAGTCCACGGAGTTCGTACCGATCGCGATCGATGCGATACGCCGTCTCACCAGCTTGATCGCCACCCAACACCTCGGTCTCGATGGGCACACCGATGTCGCGCAGGAGCGCCTTGTCGCGCTCGAACGCCCCCCGCAGGGCAACGTGCTTATCGGGGTACATGCCAGCCAGCTCGTGAGACACCTGCTTGAGCGTCAGCGGCACACGTGTCTCGAGCAACAGCGTCAGGAGATTCGTGACTCGTTCGAGCGGCGACGGACCCATCGCATTGAATGTAGGGGATTCCGTGCCGCACCGGCGGACAGCGGCGCGCCTGCGCACCCGTGTGCCGACCGTTGACCGCAGACCCGCTCAGGGCCGGATCTGGTCCGGCTCAGGCCCGGCTGGCTGCGATCACGTCACGCAGACACGCGACGACCTCGTCGGCGGTCGCACCGGGGGTGAGGACGCCGGCGACTCCTACGTCACGGAGCTTGGTCGCGTCACGGTCGGGGATGATGCCACCGACCACCACCGGGATGTCGGCGCCCATCTCCCGAAGTTTGGCCACCACCAAGGGCGCCAGCGTCATGTGTGCACCGCTCAACATCGACAACCCCACGGCGTCGACGTCTTCGTCGATCGCCGCGGCAGCGACCTTCTCGGGGGTTTGGAACAACCCGGTGTAGATCACCTCGAAGCCGGCGTCGCGCAAGATGCGCGCCACCACCTTCACGCCGCGGTCGTGGCCATCGAGGCCCACCTTGGCCACGAGCACGCGGTCAGACATCAGCCATCTCCGCAGATGCGGTCTCGGCCTTGCGCATCCTGACGTTGAGGCCGGTGAGACCGCGCAGCATGAAGCTCGGGAAGTAGCGGAACTGGTTGTCGTCGGACAACTCGATCGCTTCGATCCGACGACCCAACCGCTCGAACGCGACCTGCATCTCGAGGCGCGACAGCGGTGCCCCCAGACAGAAGTGGATGCCCTTGCCGAACGCGAGATGATCCTTCAGGTTCGGACGATCGGGGTCGAAACGATCAGGGTCGTCACCCCAGATGTTGGTGTCTCGGTTGGCGCCCGCGTACACCACCACCAGGCGCGAACCCTTCGGGATCTGCACCCCGGCGAGCTCGGTGTCGCGGGTGACCACGCGGAACATGCCCTGCGTGGGGGTGGACAAGCGGAGGACCTCCTCGGTCACCAGCAGTGCGTACCCGGCAGGGTCGGCTCGCAGCTTTGCGAACACCTCCGGGTTCTGAGCGAGCAACATGATGCCCTCGGTGATCGCCTTGGTGGTCGTCTCGTTGCCGGCGACCAGCAGTTGCTGGACGATCGACAGCATCTCGGCCATGTCGAGCAATCGCTTCTCGCCTGGGGTCCCGTCCTCTGCCGGGTCGGTGTCGATCAGCGCGTTGACCAGATCGGTCATCAGGTCCTGCTGCGGATCGGTACGCCGGCTCTCGAGCTGAGCCGCGAAGTAGTGCTGGAACTCGATGATCCCGCTGAAGGCCGCGATGCGCTGGTCGTCGGTGATCGCGGTGCCGATGTTTGCGATCGAGTCGTCGCTCCAGCGCTTGAAGTCCGCCATGCGATCCGACGGCACGTTCAGGATGCACGCGATCGCCTCGATCGGCAGGGGAACCGCGAACTTCGGCACCAGATCGAAATCGCCTTCGGGCAGGTTGTCGATCAGACGATCGACGATCGCTTCGACCGGGGCGCGGAGGTCGGCCATCTTGCGCGGCGTGAAGTAGCTCGCAACCGTGCCGCGATAGCGGGTGTGGTACGGCGGATCCACGGTCAGCATCGTGGGAATCTGCGGCCAGCCCGTGGCGAGCACCTCCCTGATCCTGGCTGCCGCCTCGCCCGTCGCGGGCTCGCCGGCGCTGCCGAAGCGGTTGGAGAATAGTTGGGTGTCGCGCAGGATCGGCGTGACCATCTCGTGGCGGGTGACCATGTACAGGTCGGTGCCGGGCACGTGGAACACCGGCGCTTGCTCTTGCATGGCTCGGTAGTAGAGGTGCGGGCACTGCTGGACAGCCTCACTGAACGGGTTGAACCCGTCGAGGGAGACCGGTGCAGGACGATCCGTGGTGGTCATGGCCACAGTTTCACCCATCAGCGCCTCTGCGGGCGATCTGAGCCAGCCACCCCTCGACATCTGCCGCCGCGGTCGATCCCATCTCGGCGAGACTTGGCGGCATGACTCCCATCTCCCGCCGCGTGTTCCTCACCGGATCGGCTGCGATCCTGACCGGAGGCACGACGGCCCTGGGGGCGTGCAGCGACGACGGGCCGGCGGCCGATGTGGACGAGTCGACCACCACGGCGTCGACCACCGGAACATCCACGACCGACACATCATCGACCCCGGCGCCGACCCCGGACACGCAGCCGCCGCCCACGACGCCGGTGTCCAGCGTCCTCACCACTCCCGAAACGATCGCGATCGACCTCGGTGGCGATCCGTTCACCCTGGGTGTCGCCAGCGGTGATCCTGCCATCCACGGTGTGGTGCTCTGGACCCGCCTCGCTCCCGATCCGCTGAACGGTGGCGGCATGCCCCCCGACGACGTCGAGGTGCTGTGGGAGGTGTCCTCCGACGAGGGCTTCGGCACCGTCTCGGCCAACGGCACGGTGGTCGCCACAGCCGCCTACGGTCACAGCGTCCATGCGCTCGCCACGATCGACCCTGGCTGGTGGTACTACCGGTTTCGAGTCGGCGGATACACCAGCCTGGTAGGCCGTACACAGCCGGCACCCTCGATGACTGCCGAACCTCAGCTCGTGCGCTTCGCGAGCGCGAGTTGTCAGAACTACCAGGACGGCTTCTACACGGCACACCGCGACATCGCGGATCAGCAGCTCGACTTCGTGGTGTTCCTGGGCGACTACATCTACGAAGGTGGAGCGGCCACGATCGGTGAGAACTTCGTGGTTCGCACCCACGGGGCG
>JAYSLK010000304.1:0-2011 GCA_043725585.1 Actinomycetota bacterium | reverse complement strand
GGCAGCGGCGACCGGGACGGCGATCACTCCCGCCTGAGGCTCGGGCGCCTGGCCCGTGGTGAAGTCGTACCCGCACGACTCGCAGAACAGGTTGTCGGCAGCATTGATCTCACCGCAGTGCGGGCAGGGCACCGGGCTGCTCATGGCTGCCCCCGCCGATGTCGGTGCGGCGGCGCCGGTCGACGGCGGGGCGGCAACCGCGACAGCAGCTGCACCGGGCCCGGCCATCGGAGCACCACACGTGTCGCACCACTCGTGATCGCTCGACTGGTGGCCGTTCGGGCACGTGGACGACGCCGTGCCGCTCATGGTTCGCGACGGATCCGGGTGGTCTTGGTGCTGCGCGTGTCGAGGGCCATCTCGTCGCTCTTGGCCACCTGCTGCTTCAGTCGAACGGTGCCCGCCTCGACGTCGACGACATCGACGACCTTGTTCAACAGCCGCGTGGTGTCTTCGTTGCCGGTGTCGTGAGCGAGCTTGGCCGCCTCGCCGAGCAAGACGGTGGCGGTTCGTTCGTCGCCCGATGCCTTGGCGGCCAGACCGCGTTGGATCACGTCAGCGAGCTGGGCTTGACCCGTGTAGTGCGCGACCGCCGGATCGATGCGGGTGGTGAGGTTTGTGTCACCGCTCCAGATGGCCTTCACCAACCCCTTGGCCACCACCTGATCGTCGACCACCACCTCTACCCGTGCCGCGAGGCGCTCGTTGCCCACCGGTGCCGTCGGCACGCGCACGGCGACGTGGTAGTCGCGCGACTCGTCGCTCCAGGCGCCGGTGGGATACTCGACGACGAGGGGGCTGATGCGCACGGCACGGGATGTGAGGTCGTCGACCTGGGGAGCCACCTGGCGAACGAACATCACCTCGCTCCCCTGCGGCGCCCACAGCCGCAGCCGCACGTCGGCCACACCGCGGCTCATCGCATTGCGCATCATCGCTTCGAAGTCGGCTTCCAGGTCGGCCGGCTCGGCGACGATGTCCACCGTACCGAGCAACTCCGTCGCGATCGTCCGCAACTCCTCCACCACCCAGTCGCTGCCGATGCCTCGGCAGTCGCACTGGAACTTGCCTCGGGCGTTGGCCAGCGCAGCCTCGAGCGCGCCAGCGGGCTCGCCCTCGATCTTGCCGTCGGTGAGCAAGATCGAGTGCCGTTGCCCCGCTGGCGCTTGCTCGAACAACTCGGTCGCAGCCGCGATCCAGGCGCCGATCGCCGTGGCGCCACCGCTGCGCAACCGGCCGATCGCCTCGCTCGCATCACGCCGCGTGACGTCGGTCATCTTGGCGAGGCCAGGGTGCGTCGGGAACACCATCTGGGCCACGGTGTGGCCCGACAAGACCGCGAACCACGTGCCATCGACGATCTCGCCGATCGCCACCTTCGCTGCCCGACGCGCAGCGGCGATCTTCGCCGGCGGCATGTCCATCGAACCCGACGTGTCGACGATAATGATCTCGGCGGCCTCGGTGCCCGGCGACTGTCCGGCCACACCAGCGCCCGACACCGAGACCGACACCACGCCGTGCACGTCGGTGGCACCGTCGCTCAAGTACTCGTTCTGGAAGACCTCGGCGCGGAATTCGGCCACGTGCTGCTCCGTTCGGGGACTGCGTGCTCGGGGACTGCGTGCTCGACGGTCAGGGTAATCGGTCGGGCGAGCGTCGGTGCGGTGCCCGGTCAGGCCTCTGTGGGCGAGGCACTCGACGCGGCCGGCTGGCACCGCACCAACGCCACCGTGATGTTGTCGTGCCCACCCTGCGCGTTCGCGAACGCCGCCAGGGATTCGGCGATCTCGGTCGGCGTCGCCGCACCATCGGCGACCGCCTGGCTCACGAGCCCGCTCAGTTCGCCGGGGGTGGATGCGTAGTTCCACATCCCGTCGCTGCACACCAGCAGCCAGCCGGGAGCTTCCACTCGCATCGCCCGGAACTCGGGCGATGCGTCGACCGAATCGGCGCCCAACCAGCGGGTGATCGTGTGACAGGTGGGATCGGCCTCTGCCTGTTCGCGGGT
>JAYSLK010000303.1:0-1743 GCA_043725585.1 Actinomycetota bacterium | reverse complement strand
CCCACGTCGTCGAGCACCTCGCACCGCCCGCCCATCGGGAGCCACGGATACACGTGATGCGGCAGCGTGCCCCAGCCCATCTCTTCCTGTTCGCGGCCCAGGATGCCGAGGAACGGCATCGACAGCCCCGGCAGGCGCGTGATGGTCCACTCCGGCCGCCAGGGGCCGAATCCGCCGAAGCGCATCGACGGATCGATCTTCCAACGCCAACCGTCGGCACTCTCGAACGCTCCGACCGTGACGAGGTGGCGGAGCCATTCGAACGGCAGACGCGGGTTCATCCGCCCGCGGCGATGGGCGAGCTCATCGAGCGTGCCCGGTTTGCGCTGTGAGGTGGCGGTAGAGCGACGGTGGTCGAGCCAGCCGACGATCTCGCTCGCCGCCATCCGAGTGCGTTCGTGCTCGCTCACGTCGGGGATGCGCCGCTTGTACGGGATGCCGTCCAGGTTCACGAGGTGCGAGAAGCGAAACGGCTGGGCGTCGGCCAATTGGATCATGAGCGAACCGCCCTTGGAGTGGCCGATCACCGGAGCTGGATGCTGCGTCACGGCGTCCATCACCGCCATCGCATCGCGCAGGTCGCCGTCCCAGGAGTACAGGGCAGCGTGTTCGCTGTCGCCGTGGCCGCGCTGGTCCCACGCCACCACCCGCCAGCCCGCAGCGGCCAACTTCGGCGCGAAGACGTCGTACGTGCGGGCGAAGTCGAACCCTCCATGCACCAAGAACAGCGGGTCGTTGCTCTGGTCGCCCCACTCGTGAACCGCCAAGCCCACCCCGCCGGCATCGAGCCGATACTCGCGGTCGGGGGAGACGGCCCCAGGGAAATGAGCCGGCGTGATCTGACCGTTCATGTGTCGACCGGTCATGTGCGGACCTGTCATGTGGGGAACGACAGCGGGGCGGCGGAGATCGGCGCGTTCATCGCGGCGAGGTTACGGCGGTCCGACCGCTGTCCACTCATGGCGATTGGCAAGTAGCCTCCGCCGCCATGGATCGTCGGGGCCTCGTGACCTTCGCTGCAGGGTTGGTGCTCGCCACCGTGGCTGTCGCGTCCTGCGGCGACGACGAGCAGGGCGCTGCGACGCTTCCCCCGATCGAGAGCACCACCACCACCACCATCCCGGTCACCACCACCACCGAGTACATCCCGATCGTGCACGAGATCCAGTCCGGTGACCTGCTGGCCAACATCGCCATCCAGTACGGGGTCGACTACGACGAGTTGATCAGCTTGAACGGCATCATCGATCCCGATCACATCGAGGTGGGTGACGAGTTGCAGATCCCACCGCCCACCACCACGACGACGTCGACCACCACCACGTCCACCACCTTGCTGGTCACCACCACCCTCGCTCCCTGACCCAGTCGCTCCCTGACCCGTCGTCGGCGGGCGCCCGGCGTAGGCTTTCGGTCATGAGCTTCTGGCCCACCACCGAACACTGGAGCGTCGCAATCCCCCGTGAGTCAGACCACTACCGGTTGCCGATCCTGGCCGAGACGGGCTTCGTGGCGCTGTCGCCGCTGCCGTTCGACATCTCGCCGGACGAGTGGGAGCAACTCGAGTACTTGGACTGGAAGAGCGGGGGCGACACCAACTTCGCGCCGCTCGCGTCGGCCGATGGCCAACTCGATTGTCGCGGTTTCTGGGACAAGGGCAAGTGCGACAAGGATGCCCTGTGGACCCCGAACGCCGATCGTGCGCCCACCTTGCGCGACTACGTCGCATCGGTCGGTGCGAAC
>JAYSLK010000302.1:0-5476 GCA_043725585.1 Actinomycetota bacterium | reverse complement strand
AACGAACCTGGCTTCGATTCGTCGACCACCGGTTCGGTGGTTCGCGAGCCCATCGATCGGACGACGGCTCGGCCCAGCAGTCTGATCGAGTCACTGCGGGAAGCGACGACGCGGCGTGGGTGATCGGAGCGTCAACACCTCTGGCTCCGCGGCGACGTCGCGGTGTTGTCCGCGTCGGCTGATCGTCGTTGCCCTCGTCGCGATGGTGACGTCGTGTCTGGCCATGTTCCTCGCACCCGATTCTGCCTCGGCTGGACCCGTCGGCGCCGGGATGGCGTCGGCCGCGCCTTCGCCGCCGGAGGTCCCCGAACTGCCCGAAGTCTCCGATCCGTTCGACCGTCCGACCGGCACGACTAGCGGCGGAGCCGACGCGGGCGATTCATCCGACGCCAGCATCGACGTGAACTTCCCGAACATCACCGAGGAGTCCTCGAACTCCGTGGTGATCATCCTCTTGCTGACCGTCCTCTCGATCGCTCCGAGTCTGCTCGTGCTCTGCACGTCGTTCACCCGGATCGTGATCGTGCTGTCGCTCACCCGAAACGCGCTCGGCATCCCGACGGTGCCACCCCAGCAGGTGGTGGTCGGGCTCAGTCTGTTCCTCACCCTGTTCATCATGGGACCGACGCTGAGCGAGATGAAACAGGTTGCACTCGATCCGTTGCTGGCCGGCGAGATCACCACCGGTGAGGCGCTCGACCTGGCACAGGACCCTCTGCGCGTGTTCCTGCTGGCGAACACGCGTGAGGGCGAGCTCGAGATGTTCCTCGACGCATCCAATGCCGAGACGCCCGTCGCGCGCGACGAAGTGCCACTCAACGCGCTGATCCCGGCGTTCGTGCTGTCGGAGCTGAAGAGCGGATTCATCATCGGCTTCGTGATCTTCATCCCGTTCCTGATCATCGACCTGGTGGTCTCCGCCGTCCTGATGGGACTCGGGATGATGATGCTCCCGCCTTCGTTCGTGTCGCTTCCGTTCAAGCTCCTCCTCTTCGTGATGCTCGATGGATGGATGCTCGTCGTCGGCACCCTGCTCACCTCCTACGGATAGACGAGGACACGTCCCATGACCAGTCAACAAGTGATCGACATCGGCACCCGTGCGCTGATCGTGACGGCCAAGATCGCCGGTCCGTTCCTCGCCGTGGTGCTCGCGGTCGGCGTCGTCATCGGTCTCCTGCAGTCGGTGACGCAACTGCAGGAGCAGACCCTGACGTTCGTGCCGAAGCTCATCGGCAGCGCCGTCGTCATCGCCGTCAGCGGCAACTGGATGCTGGCCACGCTCGTGTCGTTCGGCAACGAGCTCATGGCCGGCATCCCCGCGCTCTTGAACGGCTGACAGGACCACGTCGTCCATGCGGCTGTTTGTCGATCCCAAGACCCTCGTGGGGTTCTGCCTGGTGCTCGTCCGCGCCGGGGCTTGGGTGGCGATCTGTCCGCCGTTCAACACACCGGCGATCCCTGCGCGGATTCGCGTCGCTGTCGCGGTGTCGATCGCCCTGCTGCTCGGGAACCAGGTGGGCAAGGAGGTCGAGAGCATCGAGACGATCAACCTGGTCGGCATGCTCTTCACCCAGTTGCTCGCCGGGTTCACACTCGGCCTGTTCGTCTTCGTGATCTTCTCGGCGATCCAATCCGCCGGCGAGCTGATCGACCTTCAGGTCGGCTTCAGCCTGGGCGCGGTGATCGATCCGATGTCCGGCAACAACTCCACCCCGGTCGGTCGCCTGCACCAGCTCCTCGGTGTGGCGATCCTGTTCGCGATCAACGGCCACGTGATGATCGTGCGCGCGTTCATCCGATCGGTGGAGATGGCGCCGATGGGCCACATCGACGGGGCTCGAGTCGCCGAGACGCTCGCCAAGCTCGTCGCGACCTTGCTCGCTGCAGCGATCGAGATCGCCCTTCCAGTCTTGACCGCGCTCTTCTGCACCGAGGTGGCGCTCGGGTTCCTCGGGAAGGCTGCACCACAGTTGAACATCCTCGTGATCGGCTTCGCTGTGAAGTCGATGCTCACCTTCGCCTTGCTCGGGGCCACCCTGACGTTGCTGCCCGAAACCGTCGACTCGCTGATCGGCAAGGCGCTGCGTGCAGCGCTGGGGGTGTTCTCCGGATGAGCAAGCGCGAGGGGAAGACCGAGGCACCCACCGAGAAGAAGAAGAAGGATTCCAGGAAGAAGGGCGCCGTCTCGAAATCCCAGGACCTCGGCCCCTGGATCACGTTGCTCATCGGTACCTACGTGCTTCCATCGCTGATCGGCGCGACCAGCTCGTCGGCCGTGCAGTCGCTCGCCTCGCTCAGATCGATCGCTGCGCAGCCAGAGTCGCAGAAGGCAGTCGACATCCTTGGGCAGGCCATGTACGGCGGGCTGATGGCGGTGTTGCCCTTCCTCGGTGTGTGCGCACTGGTGGTGATCGTGACCAACCTCGGTCAGACAGGGCTGGTGTTGTCGCTGCATCCCCTGAAGCCCGACTTCAAGAGGATCAACCCGATCGAGGGCACCAAACGCCTGTTGTCGCCGAAGTCGTTGTGGGAGACGGCCAAGCAGGTGGCCAAGAGCATCCTGATCGCCTGGCTCAGCTGGCCGTACGTCGACGACGTCGCCGCGAACCTGACCGGCCGCGGGCGCGTGGCGCTGATGGATGGCCTCGCAGAGAGCGCTCGCGCGTTGATGGGCATGACCCGCGCCGTGTGCTACGCGATCATCATCGTGGCTCTCGCCGACTTCATGTACCAACGCCGCAGCGGCAAGATGGACTTGAAGATGACGAAGCAAGAAGTCCGCGACGAGATGCGCAACAGCGAAGGTGACCCGCTGATGAAACAACGCATCCGGTCGATGCAGATGGCCTTGTCGCGCAGTCGGATGATGGGTGACGTGCCCACCGCGAGCGTGGTGATCACGAACCCGACGCACGTGGCGATCGCATTGCGCTACGACCCGGCTTCCGGCGGCGCACCGAAGGTCGTCGCTGCGGGAATCGACAACATCGCCTTGCGCATCCGCGAGAAGGCGCTAGCGGCAGGAGTACCGATCGTGGAGGCCAAGCCGTTGGCGCGTGCACTCTGGCGGTCGTGCGAGGTGGGTGATGAGATCCCGTCTCAGCTGTACGAGGCCGTGGCCAAGGTGTTGGCGTTCGTGCGCCGGCTGCGCGGCGGCATCCTGTCGGCTTCCGTGCTGCCGCTGCCGCGGCAGTACCACGTGGACGACACCGTGCTCGAGGGCATCACCGGTCGCCGCCCGAAGCGTCAACCGGCTGCGTAGTCCCCTCACCCAGTCGCCCCCTGAGGTGCGCAGGCCGCACCTTCGGCCGTTCAGCGGCGGCGGGGAAGCTGGCTGAACGACGGAGAGGGGCCCACGACGGTGGCCACGAGATCGGCGTCGTCGGCCGCTGCGGCCTGGTTCGACAAAAGGATCTCCTGGTACACCTCCTCACGGTGAACGCTCACAGATCGCGGCGCGCGGATGCCGATCCGCACTTGGTCGCGGTTGAGCTCCAACACGGTGACCACGATGTCGTCACCGATGAGGATGCTCTCCCCGACCCGTCGGGTGAGGACCAACATGTCAGCCCACCTCGCTCGCCGCGAGCACGCCGAATGATGCCCGGATGGGCCAGCGCGAGTCGGCGAGGATCACCTGCTGCATCCTGCGGTTCTGGACATCGACGATCAACGGTGCACGAAGGTTTGCGGTCAGCTGCGCGACGTCGTCCTCGCGATGCACCGTCACGAGCGACAACACCCGGACGTCGGCCTCGTCGGCGATGCCGAGCGATGTCTCGTCGATGTCGATCTCGTAGTCCGGGAAGATCTCCCAGGGCACGAGGCACATGAACGCGAGATCCCTGTCGTCGATGTCCTGCATCCAGAACAGCGATGACTCGTCACCAGGATTTGCTCCGGGCGCAGGTCCCGCACCGAGCAGCGCTACGCGGCGCAGGTCGGGGAACCCCGGGATGCCGTTGGGAACGGCAAAGGCTTCTTCGTCGCCGATGGCGATCGTTCCGAATCGTCGTGTCTCGAACTGCATGTGACCTCCTGTCGTTCTCGCCGAGCGGGCTCGAGAGTCGGCTTCGCCGATTCCGTCCATGGAGGCCGGTGGCGGTGACGACTCCCAGGAACCTTCTCGACAAGGTCGGCTTCCTGCGAACAGTTGTGATGGTCCGGGGCATGCGCCACTGCGCAGGAAGGTTCCGGTCCTGAAGGAAGCGGAGGAGCGGTGGACAAGAGTCGACTGGGGCAGGTGATGCTGCCCGGCGCTGTCGTGCTCGTCGTCGCGGTCATGGTGATCCCTTTGCCATCGAGCGTGCTCGATGTCCTGCTGGTCGCCAACCTGTCCACATCGATCCTCATCCTGCTCGTGTCGATGAACGTGAAGCGGGCGCTCGAGTTCAGCTCGTTCCCTTCGCTGCTCCTGGTGGTGACGCTGTTCCGACTCGGGCTCAACGTCGCCACGTCGCGGGCCATCCTCTCGAACGGTCACGCCGGTGGTGTGATCGCCACGTTCGGCTCGGTCGTCGTTGGCGGCAGCCTGGTCGTGGGGCTGGTGATCTTCCTCATCTTGACGTTGGTGCAGTTCGTCGTCATCTCGAATGGTTCCGGCCGCGTGGCCGAGGTGACCGCGCGCTTCACCCTCGACGCGATGCCCGGCAAGCAGATGGCGATCGACGCCGATCTGAGCGCTGGAGCGATCGGTGAGGACGAAGCTCGTCGTCGACGCAAGGAGGTGGGCGACGAAGCGGACTTCTACGGTGCGATGGACGGTGCATCGAAGTTCGTGAAGGGCGATGCCATCGCCGGCCTCGTGATCACGATGGTGAACCTGATCGGTGGATTCCTCATCGGCGTCGTTCAGAAGGGCATGCCCATCGGCGAAGCCGTCACCACCTTCTCGCTGCTGACCGTCGGCGATGGCCTCGTGTCTCAGATCCCGGCACTCCTCGTGTCGATCTCTGCCGGTCTGATCGTGACCCGCGCTGCCGGCGGCAGCGACCTCGGGTCCGATGTGTTCGCCCAGTTCCGTCGTCAGCGCCCCGCAATGCGGTCGGCGGGACTCGTGATCTTGCTGATGGCGCTCATCCCAGGTCTGCCGAAGTTGCCCTTCATCCTGATGGGTGGCGCTCTGGTGCTCGTGTCGACACGGTTGCCCCTCGAAGCCGAGATCGCGATCGAGGACCTGCCGCCGGTGGCACCGGGGTCGGTCGAGGCGGTCCCTCCGCCGTCGCCTCAGCAGTTGGCCGTCGACGCCCGGGTGGAGCCGCTCGAGCTGAACATCGCATTCGATCTCATCCCGCTCGTCGACAACGCCAGCGGCGGGGACCTGCTCGACCGCGTCGGGGCGCTGCGCCGCAAGATCGCGTCGGAGTTGGGTTTCGTGATGCCATCGATCCGAACTCGTGATGCCGCCGACCTTCCCGGCGGCACCTACGTGATCAAGGTCCACGGTGTCGAGGTCGGTCGCGGCATCGCCCCG
>JAYSLK010000301.1:0-3726 GCA_043725585.1 Actinomycetota bacterium | reverse complement strand
TGACAAGCGCACATAACTGCCCGGGCAGGCGGTCGCCCGGTAGAGCGGCGCCTGATGGGTTCCGGCGATCGATGCATCCGAGAGCGCGCCGCCCCGGTGCTGCGCAACGTGTTCACCGCGCTGAAAGCGCTCGACCAGGGCACGCTTCGGCCGACACTGCTGAAGTACTACGCCAAGACCGGCGACCTCCGCGACTGCGGCAAGGTGGTCGTCGAGACAGACGGCCATCCCGAGTACCGCATCGTGGTCCGCGAAGTCGGCGGCAGCATCGAGATCATCGAAATCGTCACCCTCGAAGAGCGAGCCGACGACCTCGCGTACCTCCTCGCCGGGGTACGCCCCGGTCGGATCACCGACCGGATCCGACGATCCGAAACCGATCGAAAGATCGCACGGATCCAAAAGCTCAGAAGCGAATCGAACCCACCGCCATCCACGCCGACGAAGCGGCCCAACACGTCTCCGTGACGCACTCGCGATACCGGAGTCCGCAGGCCTTGCCGCAAATCTTGCCGCGAAACGCACTGGGACAGGATGGGACGGACGGTTCAGTCTTCACCGGAATATCGGCAGTTCGGATCGGGCTGGTGCTGTCACACGGCGATGATCTCGACAAGGCCTTCGAGGGCTTGGAAGTCGTCCGGGTTGCGTGTGTAGAGCGGGAGCCCTTTCGAACAGGCCACTGCGGCGATCAGTAGATCGACGGCTCGGGCCCCTCGCGCCTTGCGGCCTGCGGCGACGACCGCCGCGTACACGCGGCCGTATGCGCGAGATGCCTCGGCGTCGAAGGGCAGCGGGTCGAACACGGCTTCTGCTCGTTGGAGCCGGTCCTGACGTCGCGCTCGTTCGTCCGGGTCTTGTGTCGCGTGCGGGCCGGCTGCGAGCTCGGCCATGGTGATGGCGCTGACCGCGGACTCGATGGGGAGCAGATTCGGGTCGAGCCGGTCGAGGTCGATGATCACCGAGGTGTCGAGCAGCCCTTGTGCTCGTCGCTGTTCAGCCACGTGGGGTCGGGTCCTGGTCCACGTCGGCGTCCAGGTCGTCGCGGAAGCGGCGGGCGTCGAGGGAGGGTGCGTGGCGGAACATGGCGACGACCGTGTCGGTGGACACGAAGCGATGACGCCGCAGCGGAGTGAGTTCGCCGACGGGCGTGCCGTTGCGCGTCACGATGAACGACTCGCCCTGATCGAGGGATCGCATGATCTCGCCACTGTCGTTGCGGAGCTCTCGTTGAGTGATCGTTCGACTCATGAAGACACCGTAGCACCACGTGCTACGAATTCGCAACGAACGGATCCGATCTCCCCCTGGTCCGGTCCTTGCTCGCGCCGTGATAGACGATCTCCAGTTGGCGGACCGCCCCGACGCTGCCATCGCGGGTCTTCGGTGTGCCGGTCGATCGTCCGGAGATCACCGCCCGTGCGGCCGCGATCGCGTCGATGGTGTCGGTCTTGCCGTTCACACGCCGTTCCCTGCGGTCAGGGCGATCGACTCGATCACCTCGACCCCCGTTGCGGTAGGTGTCGGGCGAGTCCGGCACCCCAGCTGCCGGTCGACTCGATGCCGACCCGGTCGAGCGTGCCGTGATCGTGCATCCAGGCGAGCAGGCACGCGTAGCCTGCCGGGGTCGTCGGGAACGTCGAGGTGGCGAGCGTCCGAGCGGTGGTGCTGTCACACACGGCGGCGACGTGGATGTCGTCGTGTGTGTCGAAGCCGCCCGTGACGCGCCCGTCGATGGGTGCCATCATCATGGTTGGTCCTTCCCATATCTCTCTTGCAACGGGGTGGGGTTGGGAGGGCCACGCTCAGCTCGGACAGGACGGCCAGGGGTCTGCATCAACAGGTTCCTACGAGGTCACTTGCCGGGCGAGGCCGTCCGGGTGGTGGCCCGTGCACGACAGGTCGACAATTCACCATCAAGACACGTCGGTCAGTCACACCCAGGGTCAGACCCACCAGCACGACCACCACCCGGATACTTGACCCCGCCAACCACACCAACGGGGACCTTTGCACTATGGCTGTCACACCCCGTTTCTAGGATGGTCGGTGTCGTTCCGTGTTCCCCCGGGGCGTGATCGGGACCTTCGAGTCCCTCGAATCACCAATGAACCGCACCCGGTGCCGGGTGTCGGGGGGAGGGGCGTGCATGTCCACTGTCATCGACGATCCCATCGTGGATCCACCTGAGATCTCCGACGAGGAGATCCTCCAGCGCTGCCGCGACATCGAGGTACAGCGGCGGGCGATGCTCGCTGAACACGTCCAGCTGCTGCGCAAGCTCGAACAGCGGAAGCTGTACTTCTCGGACGGTCATCGCGACCTTGCCGGCTATGGGCGGGCGGAGTTCCGGTGGGCCGACCGCGACGCCAGAGCCCACCGTGATCTCGAACGGCTCTGCCGCGCGTGTCCGCACGTGCTGGAGGCCCTGACGATCGGCAGGGTCGGGTCGGCGCAGGTGTTCCTCTTGGCGAAGCTGTCTCGCGCGCCGCGAGTAGGGATGTATGTCGCGGAGCAGATCGAGGACTTTCTCGATCACGCCGCGACGTTGTCGTTCCTGGCCTTCGAGCAGTACGTGATCGCCTGGAAGTGCCTCATGGACCAGGACGGACCCGACCCGGACCGAGCCCACCGCAGCCGCAAGGCAAGCCTCGGCCAGACAGGGTTGACCGGCAAGTTCAACCTCGAAGGCCCCGCGTCGGATCACGTCAGGTTGAAGGCGATGCTCGCCCATTTCGAGGAGATCGAGTTCCGACGCGACTGGGCCGCCGCGAAGGCCATGTGGGGCGACGACGTCGCGACAGACAAGCTCTTGCGCACCGCCACTCAACGTCGCTACGACGCGTTTCAGGAACTCCTCCGCCATGTGACGCTCCCCAAGCTCGTCGACCCCGAGCTCCAAGATGGAGAGACCGCCGATGAGAGCCCGGAGCCGGACGGGCCCGTCGAGACCGTGCTCAACATCGTGATCGATGCCGAGTCCGCCGTGCATGGACTGGAACAGTTGCTGGGGATCTCGTCGATGGCGCCGGTGAGGTCACCGTTCGGACCCGGTAGAGCGTTCTGCCGCACCTTCGACGGCGACCACATCGCGCTGCGCGACGCGGTCCTCGCAGGTATCGCTGGGAAGGTCCGGATCGTCCTGCGCGGCAGCGACGGACTCCCCACCGCCATGTCCTCCGCTTCGAGACTTTTCACCGGTGCCATCCGGGATGCTGTGTTGATGACGGCGACGCACTGCACGCACGACGGGTGCATCGTTGCCGGTTCCAAGTGTCAGACCGATCACCTGCGTCCCATCTCACAGGGTGGTGAGACCTCGGTCGGCAACGGCGCGCTCGCCTGCGGGCACCACAATCGATGGCGATACCTCGCCAAAGTGAACGTCGTGCGACTCCCCGACGGAACCATCGCGACCTTCCGGCCCGACGGGAGCCGCATCGCCCCACCCAACTGATTCACCGTGACATCAACCGAACGAGGACCAGGCCCGGCAGGGCCCACATCGACGCGCCCCGGCTCGCGTGCGTGTGGACCGCGCGGCCGAAGGGACGCCACCGTCTCGTCCCGGACGCTACCGTCGGTCCGAGGTCCTCGGAGTGGAAGGACCGGTTCTGGAGGAGATCTCGATGACACCGTACGAAGCAGGACAGGTCTTCGTCACCCCGGCCGCGTCTGCCGATCCGGAGCTGTTCCACCGAGCGTGCGCCGTGTTGCGCCGCGACG
>JAYSLK010000300.1:0-1997 GCA_043725585.1 Actinomycetota bacterium | reverse complement strand
CCGGTCCAGGCGGACGCGGCATCGTTCGGCCCGGTCCAGTACACCTGCAGCATGCCGATGTCGGCCAGCGGGTCGCCGAGGGTGCAGATCTCCCAATCGAGCACCGCCACGACCGATCCGTCGTCGGCGACCATGCAGTTGTCGAGGCGGTAGTCGCCATGAACGATCGTGGCCAGCCCTTGCTCGGGCACGCGGCGCAGAAGTTCGTCGTGCACGTGGTCGACGGCGGCGAGCTGGCGCGTCTTCTGCGCGTTCCATTGCCCGTACCAGCGCTTCAGCTGGCGAGCGATGTAGCCCTCGTGCTTGCCGAGATCGGCCAGACCAACCGCGTCGAGGTCGACGGCGTGGATGGCAGCCATCGTGTCGACCAGCGACTCGCTGGCATGGCGGCGGGCGGCCGGTGACAGGACGGCCTCGGTGCTCATCCGGTCGCGGAGCACATGGCCGTCGACGAAGCCCATCACGTAGAAGGGAGCGTCGTTCACCGAAGGGTCGTCGCAGTAGCCGAGCGCCGGCGCCACCGGAACAGCCGACTGTTGCAGCCCGTGGATGATGCGGTGCTCGCGGCCCATGTCGTGGGCGCTGGCCAGCCGGGCACCGAGCGGTGGGCGGCGGAGCACGTAACGGGTTCCGGCGGCGCTGGTGACCTTGTAGGTGAGATTGGAATGACCACCCGCAATGGCATCGAACTTGAACGGGCCCTGCGCTCCGGGGAGGTGGTTTTCCAGCCAGCGCGTGACGTTGGGCACGGCGATGCCGGGCACGTCAGACGAGGCGGGCGACGGGTCAGGCGTGGCGGTCGACTCGGACATCGAGACGACGGTATCCAGGTCGTCGGCCTGTTCGCGACTCGGCCGGCACGGTGACCGGGACGGCACGCGTCGATAGCCTGTCGTCATGCCTGCCATCGATGTCACCGACGTCACGTTCCAGTCCGAGGTCATCGAGCGTTCGATGACCACTCCGGTGATCGTCGATCTGTGGGCCGAGTGGTGCGGTCCGTGCCGCACCATCGGACCGCTCCTCGACAAGGCGGTCGACGCCACCGACGGCAAGGTCGTGCTGGTGAAGGTGAACGTCGACGAGAACCCTGAGGTAGGCCAAGCGTTCCAGGTGCAGTCGATCCCCGCGGTCTATGCGATGAAGGACGGCCAGGTGGTCGACGGCTTCGTCGGCGCCTACCCCGAGCACGTGATCCAGCAGTTCGTGCAAGCGCTGGTGCCCACCGAGGGTGACCTGCAGCTCGCGCAGCTCCTGGCCGCCGGCGACGAGGCCAGCTTGCGGGCCGCCCTCGAGATCGAGCCCGCCAACGAAGATGCGATCGTCGCGCTCGGCATGCTGCTGGTCGAGGCGGGCCAACCCGACGAAGCACTGGCCCTGCTCGCCCGAATCCCCGAGTCGGAGCACACTCGCAAGGTCGCCGCCGCGGCCCGGTTGAGCCAGAAGCCGATCGACGACTACGACCACCAGCTCGAGGGTCTGCTCGACCAGGTGAAGGGCGACGACGAGGCTCGCCAGCAGTACGTGGACATCCTGGAGCTGATGGGCCCCGACGATCCCCGCACCGCGCAGTACCGCAGG
This sequence comes from Actinomycetota bacterium, assembly GCA_043725585.1. Lineage (GTDB taxonomy): Bacteria > Actinomycetota > Acidimicrobiia > Acidimicrobiales > Ilumatobacteraceae > VFMC01. Next base: position 416 of record JAYSLK010000300.1, on the reverse strand, counting down.
CTGCTGACCAGCCGCTTGTACTGACCGGGCGCGTGCCGGCTTGAATCGACGGCCCCGAGGCGACGGCCCCGAAGCGACGGGTCGCGAACGAAGGGGTATGGTCGGACGATGCCCATCGAACGGCGTGAGGGATACCGAGTGTGGGAAGGCGGCCCGGTGCCACGGGGTGTCGACGGCATCACGCTCGGTTCGCTCGTGATCGTCCGCGATGGCTTCGCCCAGTCACCGTTGCTGATGAGGCACGAGCAGGTGCACGTTCGTCAATGGCGGCGCTACGGCCTCCTGGGCTTCAGCGCTCGTTACGTGGGTTCGTACCTCGTGTGGCGCTGCCGTCGAAAGGGGCACCATGGTGCGTACCTGCGCATCCCGCTCGAGATCGAGGCATCGTGGATCGCGCGTCGCTCGATCGCGACGGC
>JAYSLK010000299.1:0-3690 GCA_043725585.1 Actinomycetota bacterium | reverse complement strand
GTTCACGAGCTGGCCGTCTTCGACCTCGACCATCGTGCCTTCGATGGCTTCGGCGAAGGTCATGCCGAGGTCGTCGGAGATGATCTGGCGGGGGGTGTAATTGCCCTCGTCGTCGAACGTGCCCATCGGAGAAGGAGCGCTTGACGAGGTGGTGGTGGTTTCGGACAAGGGATGTGGTGCTTTCGAGATGGTGTGCGTGAGCGCCCGATGGAGCGGGACGTGCCCAGCGGATCTGGACTCGGCGAGGATACCAGCTCTCCTGCGGGGTCTGCATGCCCGGGGTACCTGAACACGGGATGAAGCGGAGGTGACCCGTGACGCTCCGCGTCAGGGTGCGGCGCGCGTGGCCAGCACCAGGAACTCGGCCGACTCCACCGTCGGGGGCGCATCGCCGTACGCTCCCGGCTCCACGCTCGAGATGCGGTCGCACCCCAGGCCTGCCTCGCGGAGCAGCAATCGCAGTTCACGAGGGGTGTAGCAGCCAGTCCACAGGTCGACTGCGGCAACGTCGCCGTGCTCGTTGCGGACCTCGGTGCGTTCGTGGTTCACGCCGGTGTCGGCATCGAACACCGCCTCGTCGAAGTACTTGACCACGAAGTAGGCGTTGAACGCCGACAACGCCAAGCGACCACCGGGCCTCAGCGCCCTCGCCATGCCGGCCAACACCACCTCGTCGTCGCCGTTCGCCGTCATCAGCCCGAACGCGCCCTGGCACAAGCACACGACTGCGTCGAAGGCGCCGACATGCCGTGCGTCGTTCGCCAAGGATCGGGCATCGAGCCGCTCGAACGACGCGCCGTCGGGCGCCCCAGCCACGGCGATGTCGACGAATCGCTGAGAGATGTCGATGCCGTGCACCTCGATCCCACGCGTCGCCATCTCGTAGGCATGACGGCCCGGACCGCATCCGACATCGAGCACCCGCTGGCCGGGTGCCAGCTCCAATGCTCCGACCAGGAAGTCGACCTCCTGGCGGGTGCCCTTGGTGAACGAGTACCGCAGATAGGCCGGTCCGAGATGATCGGCGATCGGCTCGAACCAGTGGGTCGACCGTTTGTCCGGCGAGGTCACGCTCAGCCCTTGGCGTCAGCCCAGGTGGCGCCCCAGGCGACGTTCACCTCGAGCGGCACGTCGAGCTCGGCCGCTCCGTGCATGATGTCGATCACCAATGGTCCGACGCGTTCGCGTTCGGCCTCGGGCACCTCGACGATCACTTCGTCGTGCACCTGGAGCACCAGACGCGCGGCAACGTGTGCATCTTCCAGTGCGGCGTCGATGCGTACGAGGGCGACCTTGAAGATGTCGGCCGCCAAACCCTGGATGCCCGCGTTCATCGCCTGGCGCTCACCGGCCTGACGGATGCGGAAGTTCGAGTTCGACAGCTCCGGGATCGGGCGTCGCCGCCCGAAGAGGGTCTCGGTGTAGCCACGCATGCGCGCTTCGTTCACCGTGGCCTCCATGTAGGCCTTCACGTTCGGGAACGCGACGAAGTACGCGTCGAGGATGACCGACGCTTCGTCGGTGGGGATCCCGAGCCGCTGCCCCAGTCCGTAGGCCTCCATGCCGTAGGCGAGCCCGTAGCTCACCATCTTGGCCTTCGACCGCATCTCGACCGTCACCTCTTCGGGCAACACCCCGAAGACCCGGGCCGCCGTGGCGTTGTGGATGTCGGTGCCACTGCGGAACGCGTCGAGCAGACCAGGATCGCCGGCGAGGTGGGCGATGCATCGCAGCTCGATCTGGTTGTAGTCGGCCACGAGCAGTTGATTCCCAGGCGCGGGCACGAACGCCTTGCGGAAGAGGCGACCTTCGTCGCTTCGCACCGGGATGTTGTGCAGGTTGGGCTGATCGCTGCTCAGACGGCCGGTGCGAGCGACGGTCTGATTGAACGTCGCGTGGATCCGACCATCGGGCGCCACCTCCTGAAGCAGTCCGGTGCCGTAGGTGCCACGGAGCTTTTCGACCTCGCGGTACGTGAGCAACGGATCGATGAACTCCGGCCACTGGTCGCGCAGCTTCTCGAGCGTTGCGGCATCGGTGCTGAACCCGGTCTTGGTCTTCTTGCCCGGCGAGAGCCCTCGTTCGGTGTAGAGGATGTCGCGGAGCTGAATGGGCGAGTTGATGTTGAACGGTCGCCCGACGATCGCATGCAACTCTGCGGTGAGGCGGTCGCAGTCGGCGGTGAGCCGCTCGTTGAGGGCCCGCAGCTCTGCCACGTCGACCGCGATGCCGACGTGTTCCATCTTCGCCAACACCCGCACCAGTGGGTTCTCGATGGTGCGATACAGCTCGACCATGCCCTGCTGGGTGAGCGAGCGCTCGAGCGCGTCGGCGAGGTGGGTGACAGCGAGCGCCTCACACCCGGCACGCTCGCGGCCGTCGTCGCCACCGCCGAAGTCGAGTTGACCCTTGCTCGAGGGGTCGGCCGCCGCGGCGAGCTGGTAGTCGGTGTACTTCTCGAGCAGGTCGCCGATGGTGTAGCGCGTCTCGGCCGGATCGATCAGGTATGCGGCGATCGCAGTGTCGAGCCACAGGTTGTGGATGAGCGCGCCCTGACCCAGCATCGACCGCATCAGCGACTTGACGTGATGGCCGCGGACCCGGCCATGCAGTGCCACGGCGGTCAGCACCATCGGATCGGATGCGATCGCTTCGGGGAGCCACACCACGTCTGCAGTCGAGGGATCGACCACGATCGCGAGCCCGGCGAGTGTCGATCGGCCAGGCTCACCGACCCACGATGCAGCGATGTCGAGCGTGCCGAGGCCGTCGATCATCGCTGCGGACTCCGCGGCGGAACGGGCGGCGCGAACCTCGGCGTGCAACACCTCGGCCGTCGAGACCGACGGGGCAGCACCGGCGGCTCCGAGCGCCTCGTACAGCCGCTCGTACAACGACTTGAACTCCAGGAAGTCGAACAGGCGTCTGACTTCGGCCTCGTCGGGGTCGACCACCAAGGAGGTGAGATCGGCGTCGACCGGAGCGTCGTGTCGGAGCACCATCATCTCGTGGTTGGAGCGCGCCCTGGCTTCGTTCTCGACGAGGTTCTGGCGCAGCTTCGGCGTCTGCTTGTCGACGTTCGCGAAGATCCCGTCGAGCCCGCCGTAGGTCGCGATCAGCTTCGCCGCAGTCTTCTCCCCCACGCCCGGCACACCGGGGAGGTTGTCGCTCGGGTCGCCGCGCAACGCTGCGTACTCCGGATACTGCGCAGGGGTCACGCCGGTGCGAGCGAAGATGCCCGCCTCGTCGTAGAAGGCGTAGTCGCTGACGCCGCGACGGTTGTACAGCACCTTGATGTGCGGGTCGTGCACGAGTTGATAGCTGTCGCGATCGCCCGTGACGATGATGACGTCGTGCCCTTCGGCCTCGGCCTTCGTCGCGATGGTGGCGATGATGTCGTCGGCCTCCCAGCCGGCGATCTCGAAGATCTGGATGCGCAGGGCTTCCAGGACCTGTCGCACCAGGCCCATTTGCTGGCGCAAGATGTCGGGGGCCGCCTCACGCTGAGCCTTGTACTCGGGATTGGCGACGTGCCGGAAGGTGGGCTCAGGACGATCGAACGCCACCAGGATCGCGTCGGGTCGGTGATCCTTCAACAGGTTGATCAACATCGACGTGAATCCGAACACGGCGTTGGTGACCTGCCCGCTGGCGGTGGCCATGTCGGTGGGCAGAGCGAAGAAGGCTCGG
>JAYSLK010000298.1:0-6215 GCA_043725585.1 Actinomycetota bacterium | reverse complement strand
GCGCCCTGAGGCATCGCGTCCTCGACCAGGCTGCGCACGAACGCCATGGCATCGGCGGCGTCGGACACCGAGACGTGCTCGGTGATGTTCACTGTCTTCGTCCCCACCTCGTGGGTGGCGATGCCGAAGCGATGGTCGAGTTCGGTCATCAACGCCTCGGACGGTGCCTTCTTGAGTGTGACCACCGCATGTACGTCGAATCCCATGGTGGGAGTCTTCACCATTGCCGGCGGGTCGCGATCACGACCCACCTCGCGCGGCATCGGTCGGACCGCGGCGTTCGGCAACGCCACGGCCGTGCACGATGCGTAGCGTTGTGAACATGAGCGGCACCAGTCAGGACTCCGAGGTCGAACAACGCCACGCACTCGAGCGTCGCTTGGCGGTCGTCGAGGCTCGGCTCGCCCGGCTCGAGGCGAAGGAGGCGGTGCTGTCGACCTTCAACGAGTACCTGTACTACCTCGACGTCGGCTACCCCGACGAGCTCGTCAGTGCCGTGTTCACGGCCGACGCGACGTTGGAGGTGATCAACTTCCCGCCCGGCACGATGGCCGATCTCACGTTCACGGGCCACGATGCGATCAGGCCGTTGTACACCGATCACACCGTTGCTGCCCCGGCGATCCAGGGCGGACACCATGCCACGAACATCGCCATCGATGTCGCCCCTGACTGCTCGAGCGCGCAGCTCTCGGCGTACTTCATGACCTCGACTGCAGCGGTTGGCTACCTCCAGGGTGGGCAGTACCAGGGCGAAGCGGTGCCCGACGGCGATCGGTGGAGGTTCCGCACCTACCGGATCCTCAGCGGGTGGGGCTGGCGTGTCGCCAAGGAAGCGATCCGCCCGGTGACCGACTCGATCCCGGCCGAGCGAGCCTGGCGCGGGGCGCGGCCGGCGGTCTACACGCCGGGTCCGGGCTGATCAGCCGCGGCCGCCTGCGACGGCCAACGTCTGGCCGGTGACGAACGAACCTGCAGGGGATGCCAGGTACACCACTGCCGCAGCGACGTCGAGCGGCTCGCCCAGACGGCCGAGCGGAATCGACCTGGCGAGCGATGGCAGGGCCTCATCGGTGATCCCTCCGATAGTGGTCAACGACTCGGTGGGAACGATCCCGACGGCCAGCGCGTTGGCGCGAATCCCGCGAGGACCCAGCTCGGTCGCGAGCGTGCGGGTGAGGTGGTTCATCGCTGCCTTCGCGGCGCCGTAGGCGGCGAAGCTCGGTGCCGGTCCGAGCGAACTGGTCGACGAGATGCCGATCAACGACGAGCCGGGTTGCATCACGGCAGCACAGGCCTTCGCTGCCAGGAAGTGGGGCCGCAGGTTCAGGCCGAACTGGGCATCCCAGTGCTCGTCGGGCATGTCGATCGTGGGGTAGGTGCCCTTGTGTTCCGAGCCCCCGGCGTTGCTGACCCACACGTCCAGCCGCCCGAACTCGCGGACCGTGCGGGCCACCAGTTCGGCGACGAACCCGCCGTCGGTGATGTCTCCGGCCACTCCGATGGCACGCCGACCACGGGCCTGCACTTCGGCGACGACGGCGTCGATCTCATGTTGCCGCCGGGCGGTGACCACCACGTCGGCCCCACAGTCGGCCACCCCCACGGCGATGCCGCGGCCGATGCCGCGGCCCGAGCCGGTGATCACAACGACCATGCCGTCCATCCGGAAGCGGTCGTACAACGACCCGCTCCTGGTTGTCGCTGCGTCTGCCGCTGAAGCCATCAGAGCCTGCCTTGCCTCGGGGTTCGTCCGACTCGATCGTCGGATCGAACGTTGCTACCACGCACATCGAACCCCGCCTTGGTCGGAGCGAGGACTGAAGCGCGAATCAGCAGCGCGAGGTGTTCGTCCTCGCTGTGGCACCGACGCCATTCAGCATCCAGGTCTGTGTCCCCGTGTTGAACGTGGTGGCGAACACGTTGTTGTGCCGGCCTGGCATGAAGATCTCTGGTTGGCCTCGTCGCGCCGGTGAGGTGGTGAAGGTGTTTTCGATGCTGGGCAGCACCGGTATGGCGAGCGCCAACGACCCAGGGTTGTTGTACGACCAGAGCGCTTCATAGCGTCCGCTGGGGGTGACACCGCGATCAGCGACGCATTGCAGGATGGGTGTCACCCTCGTGGTCAGGTTGGGACTCATCGCGATGTCGTCGGTACCGCAGAGGCCCGCGACGTCGCAGATGCGAACCGTCGCAGTGCGAACGGTCTTGCCCGAGTAGATCCAAGCAGCGACGAACATGCGATCGGCGGTGACGATCAGGGGCGTGAACCCGTCGGTGGGGTTCCATCGGACCGATGCAATGAACGGCCCGTTCCCTTGCGCATCGGTGAACGAACCCGTCAACACCACCGCCCCCGTCCGGAAGCCGATGCTCTCCAAGCCGGTCACACCCATATCGGCACGAACCACTGGTGCCGTGTTGGCGGCGACCAGCACCACGTTCCGTTGCGAGGTGGCAGCACCGCCGTCGTCGTCGGTGACGGTGAGGGTGACCGTGTACAGGCCGGGCGTCGCGTAGATGTGCGTGCCGGTGACCGTGGCTCCGCCGGGCACCGTGCTCGCGCTCGACGACGGCACCGTCTGATCGCCCCACCCGATGACGATCTGATGGGTGTCGCCGAGTCCCGGGTCGGTGAACGTGGCCGATACGTCGACTCGGTTGGCAGTGCCGACGGTCGCGGCGAACGCACCGATGGTCGGCTGCACGTTGGTGACATCGACGGTGGCGAGGTCGCTCCCGCTCTGTCCGGCCGACGTTGCCGACAGCGACACGGTCACGACTCCGTTGTCGGTCGGCGTGAACTGCGCGTCGGGTCGGGTGGCGTCGTCGAACGAACCCGTCGGCGACGCCCACTGCACGGTGCGACCCGCTGCAGGGACGCCGCTGACCGAGCCAGCCAAGCGAACCGGGGCTCCCTCGGCGGTGCTGTAGGGGCCAGCAGCCTCGACGATGAGATGCATCGGCGCCCGCAACAGGGTCGACATGCTCGCTGCGTCGTCGAACGCCCACATCCACAGCCGACCGCGGGCGTCGATCTCGATCTCGCCGGCTGTGTTGATGCCCGGCGCTGCACTGATGTCGGCCGTGAAGCGTTGGGGGGCATCCGATGGCGTCAGCCGGCAGAGATCCAACGGAACACCGAACTCGCTGCGCGCCACCACCACGTTCCCGGCGCCGTCCCCTGAGAAGTACAACGCGCCAGGCGCGTCGCCAGCCCAGCACAGATCTGCTCGTGCCCACGATCCCGCCCATCGCATGACGTACGTCGAGTTCACCGGACCGCTGGTGTTGGTGACCTCTGCCCATGGCACCCCATCGAGAGTGTGGACCTCGGAGACGACCTCGTTCGCCCCCACGGCCGGCTCGCCGACGATGGTGGAGATCGCGCCGGTGACGGGGTTCATCTGACGGAACTCGGTGAAACCCGCGAAGTCACTGACGAAGTAGACGATGTTCTGGTGTGCCGGATCTGTCGAGATCTCCGACGCGTCCAACCCGGCCTCCAGGCCGAGTGGGTTGGCGATTCCGGTCGAGACATCGATGGATTCGAACTGCGTGCCGAGAGTGGGCACCGTGTACGTGATCGAGACGGCGCGTTGCCCGCCCAGACTGGCCACGACGATGTGGCCGGCCGGCACGTTCGATGCTGTGGTGACGGCGTCGGTGTCCAGAGCGACACGGGCGATGCTGCCGTCGTCGGGCGTGAATCGTGCCAGCATCGAATCAGGCATGCTGACGAGCGGGGCGCGGAGTCCTGAGCCGATGTCGCCGACCACGTCGAAGGTGAGTGAGGTCGGCGCGATCAGCACATCGGCAAGGACCTTCAAGACGGGATCGCCAGGGCCAATGTCGTAGTCGTTCGGCGTCGAGCCGGCAGGGTTCCAGGCCCACACCAGCACACCGTCGATGCCTGCATCCAACTGACCGGTCAGCTTCGACCGGAACGCGGATGCTCGAGCGGCGAACGTTCCGCCGGAGGCGCTGGGGACGATGCCCGACTCGCCGATGATCAACGGCTTGTCCAACGCGTCGCACTGGGCGATCCGCTTGGCGAGGCCATTGAATTCGTCGCCCGGCAGGGTCTGGGTCGGTGGACCGTAGTCGTGGTACTCGCACAGGTCAATGGTGGCGATGTCGTGTACCGACGCGTACTCGTTGAACGATGTGCCGCACTGGCCGCCACCGATCGTTCCCAGGCTGACCAAGTGATTGGGGTCGATCGTCTTCACCAGGCCCGATACGTCGGCGGCGAAGTCGTGCAGGATGGTGGCTGCGGCGACGCTGCACGGCCGACCATCGCCCACGACGGGCTTCACCTCGGCTTCGTTCATCAGCTGCCACGCCAGAATGGTCGGGTCGTCCTTGTAGCGAGCGACGATCTCGGCGACCCACGCACGATACGTGACGGTGTTGCCGGGCTGTGTCGCGTTGGCGTAACCGTTGATGTACCACCCCTCGTTCTTGTCGATGCCGGGGCCACCTATTGCGCCGTCGCATGCAGCCCACTGATTGCCAAGTGCCGGGATGACCTTGATGCCGCGACTGGCGGCAAACGCAAGCGTTCGGTCGAAGGCTGCCCAGTCGCGCAGGCCGCCCGCCGTTGTCGCGAGCGATTGGAAGAACCACGCCCGAACGACCCGGCCACTGCCGATCTGATCGAGCGAGGTACCAAGCGTCGTGTCCGTCATCGGGTTCCAACAACCGCCGGTGTTGTTGGCGTGGTAGATGTTGATGCCCGTGAACCGATAGGGGTGGCCGTCGAGCCACAAACCGTCGCCGACGGCCGTGACGAACCCGGTTGGCGCTGCTCGCACCGGGGCGAACGAGTTCGGTACTGCTACCCCAGCGACGATCAACGCCATGACCGCTGCCAACCATGCTGTCCGAATGCGCATGATCTCCCCCCGACTCGCAGGAAGAATCATAGTCAGGCTCGCACGAGGGCCTTCACCGGTCATCGACTCGGTCGTCGAAGTACACGTTGACGGTGAAGTTGCAGTCGGCGTTCGAATTCTGCCTCCTCTCGGAGGGCCACATGCCGCGCCGCGGGTCTGTTGGAGGGCGCTTGTGTCCTCGACGTCGTGTTCACCCGAGTTCGTTCACGATCGTCTGAGTGGAGCGACGCGACGATCCCGCCGAGGATCACAGAGCCGTTCACCTTCATGTTCGCGGCGAGCCGCGTGACCGGTGCTGCCGTCGCGACATCGACCCGGAACCCATACGTGCCCGTGCCGAGCGCCGCAACCGCGACATCGGCCACCTGCTGCGCCGAGCCGTCGGCCTCCGCCACACCGTTGTAGGTCTTCCCCCGTTCGGCCACCACGGCGAGGTGTCTCCTTGGGGCGGCGCCGCTGTAGGGCTCTTCGTCCCTAGGGTCAGGAGATGCTTCGCATCGCCCCCCTCGTGGTCGCCGGATCGCTGCTGTTCGCCGCCTGCGGAGGCGACGGCGACTCCGCCGCAGCCAACGACTCGATCGTGCTGCCCGCCAAGGAACTGGCGGCCCCCGAACCGGCGGCCGCCGAGGCCTCACCGGGCACCAGCGCCGCCGGCCCCCTCGTCGTGCCGATCGAGCTCGACGAATGTCTCGTCGGCACCTGGAGCGTGTCGGTCGAGACGATCGGCTTGCTCGTCGCCGCCGCAGTCCTCCCCGTGCCCGACCTCACCCTCGCCGACGGCGGCTTCACCGTCACCTTGAACGACGACGGCACGGTCGCCGGCGTCGCCGACTTCACCGCCTCGTTCACCTTTGGCGAGAACCCCGGAGAGGCCGACGTCGCCTGGACCGGCTCCGGCACCTGGAGCACGTTCGACGGCACCGTCACGCTGGCGCTCGATCAGCAGGCCGGCGGACTCACCGAGGTCCGCCTCGACGGGGCGGCTCAGGCCGACAGCGCCCTCGACGTCGACCTGCCACTCGCCGGCGGGCCGTACACCTGCACTGACACACGCCTCACCGTCACGGGCACCGCCGGCGACACCACCATGCCGCTCATTCTCGAGCGCTGACGACCGCAAGAAGCGCTCAAGCCGTGACGCCAAGGCCCCGGCGACGAGCGGCCGTGAGACACAGGTTTGACACGGATGGTCTCGACGGTCGTCACCGAAGGCCGAAGGTGCCTGTGACCTGGAGCCCAGAGAGAGAATCGAACTCTCGACCTTTTCATTACGAGTGAAATGCTCTACCGACTGAGCTATCTGGGCGCAGTCGGGGA
>JAYSLK010000297.1:0-1830 GCA_043725585.1 Actinomycetota bacterium | reverse complement strand
TGGGCCGCGGGTGGGTTCGACACGCACGATCCACGTCCCGGGCCCGAGCGGAGGCACCTGGCCCCGATCATCGCCGTTCGCACGAGCGGCAGCTGCGCTTCGTGGGCGGACGCCTTGCAGGAGGTTGCCGATCACGGGCAGCGCGAGCACGTTGGCCGTGTGAAGGATGCCCATGATGAGCAGGATCCCTCCGATGCGGGCGAGCTCGTGTTGGTACAGCGCGGCACGCGAGTCCATCCAGTCGGATGCCTGTTCGAAGCGGACGGTGAACAGGATGAACGCCACGAAGATCAGGTAGTAGGCGACGTCGGTGAGAACCAGGTAGCTCTTGCCGGTGTGCGGATTCGAGCGGAAGACGTCGGCCGCATAGGCGCGCCCGAACCGCTTGATGAACGGCCCGAGCGCGATGGCGATCGCGATCAGCACGATGTTGGTGATCAGTTCGACGACCCACCAGGCCATGTCGATCCTCCTGTCCTTGATGTCGGAGAGCGCCAACGCCAGGACGACGTTGGCGGTGATGAATGCGCCGGTGCCGAGCGCCAGGCGGCGGCGGAACCGGCGCCGGACCGCGGCCTGTTCGAGGGTGCGCTCGAGCCGCTCGAACAGATCAGGGTGCTCGACCACGGTGGAGCGGGCATCGTCGAACGCGGCAATCAGCCGGCGTTCGACCTCTGCGGGCGTGAGTGGCGCGGCATCGACGTGCGTCATGTGCCGTGGCTCCGCGTCGCCAACTCTCGGCCGAGGTGCACCATCGCCCGGCGGAGATGGGTCTTGACCGAGTTGACCGACAGGCCGAGGGCGGCGGCGGTCTCGTCGATGGAGCGCTCCACGAAGTAGCGCAGGGTGATGCAGTCGCGCTGGCGGATCGGGAGCCGCCGAACGGAGTCGAGCACGGCGAGGTTGTCGTCGTCGCGGGCGAGGCGGTCGGTGACGCGGTCTGCGGGGTCGCCCGGGTCGGGCGTCAGCACCGATGCCGACTGGTGTCTCAGCGACACCAGTCCACGACGGTTGTGGTCGCGTGCGAGGTTGAGCACGATGGAGCGCAGGTAGGCGGGGGCACGTTCCACCGCCTCGATGTCGCCGGCGTGGCGGGCAAGACGGATGAACGCCTCCTGCACCAGATCCTCGGCGGCGTTGCGGTCGTCGACGAAGAGGCGAGCGAGCCTCACCAACGATCGGCCTTCGGCCCGGAACAGACGCACCACGAGGTCTTCGACCTCGGCACCGACATCGGCATCGACCGCCTCACCGTCGGCCCGGACGGCGTTCAACAGTGCGAGCAGCACGTCGTCGAGCGACGCTCCCCGACCGAACACGGGCTGGCGGAGGACGAGGGTCACGGCGCGAGCCTTCCACGTCGTGGGCCACGTCTGGACGAGCGGTCGGCTCGGCGCGGGTTCACGGTCCGACAGACGTTCGATGCGGGCTCGCGGGTGACACGAACGTCTCGTTTCACCAGACGAATCGCCACCCATCGTTCGGCCGACGTCGTCCGTCAGGACATGGCCCAGTTGGGCGAACCATCCGTCACCGAGTACCCGCGATCTCGTGGACGAGTCGGCAGGCGCGCCGTCGTCAGCGGGCGTGATCTCGACACGGTCGGCCAGGCACGCTGGGCTGATTCGGGCGGCCCGTACCTTTGGGAGCCGTCACCACGTAGAGTTCTCCGCACCTCGGAGGACGTACGTACTTGGAACCCGCTTCGATTCTGACTGCGGCCCGCCGGAGATGGTGGGTGATCGTGTTGCTGGCAGCGCTTGGCGGAGCTGTCGGCGCGATTCCGTCGTCGGCCAAGAGCGTCGATGCCACCACCGCCTACACGGCGGC
>JAYSLK010000296.1:0-5413 GCA_043725585.1 Actinomycetota bacterium | reverse complement strand
CCGTCGAACACCGGTGCCGGCTCTCTCACCGCATAGGTCTCTCCGCTTAGGAACCGAGCCATGAAGTACGGCACCTCGAACCACTGTTCGTCGGCATCCCACCAGACCACCTCAGCCACCGGCACGCCGCTGACGGCCAGCGCGCGCAACAACGGCACCTGACGCAACACGTCGGTGTTCCCCGCGCGCCGCACACCTTTGGGCGGCATCCGGACCACGAGCTGATCGAGCACGCCGGTGGAGTCGGCCACGTTGAAGCCGAACGACAGCCCTGCGTGACCAGGCATCGCCCGCAGATCCGTGATCGAGGTGCCCTCGTGGTAGTGAGCATCGGCCCACCTCTCCAGCTGAGCGTGCAACACCTCGTGGTCCACTCCCGCCATCAGCGTCCCGCGTTCTTGATCGACTCGGACAGCTCCCCGGCCGGTGCACGGTTCGCCGGCTGTGGCGAGAACGGCTGGTGGGGCGGGGGCGGCGGGATGTCGCTCATCTCACGACCGTAGCGATCAGCACCACCTCAGGCAGGCACCCTGATCACACATGCCTCGCCACGACCCATCGGGTCGGGAAACTGTTCGGTTCCGGTTGGACACACTGCTCCGAAGTTCATCACCTGGCCGACCGTGCCGTCGTGGGCCGCGTTGCACGCGACTTCCTTGATCGCCCGCGACCCCTCGGCAATCGCGACGCAGTCGCCCTGCACCAGGAAGTTGTCGGGGGCAGCAGGCAGACGGTCGTCGTCGAGCAACGAGCCGATCAGTACGACTGCGATCGCCAGCACACCCATCGTGGTGAGGAACTTCCATGGGAACCGTGAGAAATCACCCGTGGGCGTGAGCACCTGCGCCGGCATCCGTCGCTCGACGGGAGCGGCGCCGGTCGAGGATCCCAACGGCGAGCCGATGGTCTCACGATCGACGAACGACAGCTCGAGGTCGTAGCGCTGCCGCCTGACCGGGTTGCCGAGCACACCCCACGCCTCGTTGACCGCTGCCATCTGCGACGAGGACGACTCGCCATGTCGATCGGGGTGTGCCGCACGCGCTGCCCGCCGATACGCAGCGCGGATCTCGTCGTTCGTCGCGCGCGGATGCACACCAAGGACGCTGTAGTGAGTCGGGCGGCGGCGATCGGTCACGTGGACCCGCCCGAGCGCCAGTACTGACCTGCCTCGCGCGCCATCAGGTCATGGTCGACGAGGTGGCGGCGCAGCAACGCGGTGTCGGGATGGCGTCGCCCGAGGATGAGGTTCACCATCGCCTCGCTGTAGCGCCTGCCGGGCTCGAAGTCCTGGGCCAACCAGTCGAGGATCATCAACCGCTTTCCTTGGTGCACCGGTATCGACGTCAGTCTGCCATCGGCGACGAAGGCGTCCATCACCTTGCGCTGTTCGCTCGGCAGATCGGCATGCTCGTCCGAGGGTGGCCGCGACAACGCGCTGCGCGCCGCCCGTTGGAACGCAGCACCCAGCACGTACAGCGAGCCTTCCTGCTGCACCACCAGCCCCGATTCCGCCAATCGCCCTGCCGCTTTCGCCGTGCGTGCAAGATCGAGCCCGGTGGCGGACGCGACCTGTTCGATGTTGGTGGCACCGAGCTCGAGTGCAGCCGCCACGCGTCGCCTGTCGTCGTCGGCGAGAAGACCGACGATCGTTGCCGCATCGAGCTCGCGTGACATCGTCATCGACTCCGGGTCAGTACTGCAGGTCAGGAAAGACCCCACCGAGCAGGTCCTCTCCTTGTCCGAATCGCCTCACGTTGGCGGCGATGCGTTCGGACAGCAACGGCTTCGACATGGACCAGGTGGAGCTGGCGTGCGGAGTGATGATGCAGTTCGGCAGGCCCCACAGTGCATGGCCCTCCGGCAGTGGCTCAGGGTCGGTGACATCGAGGCACGCACCACCGATCTCGCCTTCGGTGAGCGCCCACACCAGATCGTCGGTGACGATGTGCCGCCCACGGGCGACGTTCACCACCCAGGCATGAGGCTCCATCAGTTCGAACTCGTTGCGCCCGAGCATGAACTCGGTGTCGGGCGTGAGCGCAAGAGCGACCACCACCAGGTCGGCGCCGACCAGCGCGTCGATGTACCGATCGGCCTCGACCACCTCGTCGACACCGTCCATCTCCTGCACACGATTGCGAACCACGGTGATACGACAGTCGAACGGCGCCAACAGACCGATCAGTGCTTCGGTGATGCCCCCACCGCCCAAGATCGTGACATTGGCGTTGAAGAGGTTGGTTCCGTGCTCGGTGCCCCACGACGTCGAACGCGCATACGTCCCCAGGCCACGCATGCCGGCCAACGCCAACGCGAGCGCCATCTCGGCGACCGGTCGGGCGTACACGCCCTTGCCACAGGTCCAGCTGCGTTCATCGTCGACCAAGTGGACGTAGTTCTCGATCCCGGCGAAGGGCAACTGCACCCACCGCAGCTTCGGATGGCCGTCGATCACCCGCTCGAGCATCAGCGGCTCGTGAGGAGCGCCCCACACCAACGCCTCGGCCTGGTCGAGGGGCACGACCTGTCCGCCGCCCGCGACGATCGCGTCGGCCATCCACGTTGGAGCACCTTCGGGGGCCAGTGCGACGCGGGGCGGGGTACTTGGAGGCATCGCCGTTGCAGACTAGTGCAGCGACCCCGCGAGAGGGGCGTGATCGAGGTGAGGAAGCACCAGGTCCGAGAATCGACGGCACTCCGCTGCATGGGGGTAGCCCGACAGGATGAAGGCCTCGATTCCCAGTGCTCGGTACTCGGCCAACTTGGCGAGCACCTGCTGAGGGTCGCCGACGATCGCCGCCCCGCATCCGCTGCGGGCACGGCCGATGCCGGTCCACAGGTTCGGTTCCACGAACCCATCGAGCGCCGCCGCTTCACGCAGTTCGGCCTGCCGCCGCACGCCCGCCGAGGAACTGTCGAGCGAGCGAGCGCGAATCCGTGCTCCCTCGTCGTCATCGAGCGCCGCGACCAGATGCGCCGCGACGAGGCGAGCCTCCTCCTCGGTCTCGCGAACCACCACGTGGACGCGATAGCCGAACCGAAGCGTTCGCTCATGTCGATCGGCCCGGCGAGACATGTCGTCGAGCAGCGCGGCGACAGCCTCGAGGGTGTCGGGCCACATGAGGTACACATCGGCTGCCTCGGCTGCCACCTCACGGGCGTCATCGCTCAATCCGCCGAAGTACAGCTGTGGGCTTCGACCGGACGTCGTGCGAAGTCGGGGCGGGTCGAGATGCAGCTGAACGAACTCGCCGTCGGCGTCCACCCGTTCCCCGTCGAGGAGGGTGCGCAGCACCCGCATCGTCTCGAGTGTCCGCTGGTAGCGCGGGCCACTGTCGAGCGGCTGGCCCGGCAGTTCGGACGAGATGATGTTCACCGTGAGGCGACCGCCGAGCATCTGGTCGAGCGTCGCCAGTTGACGCGCCAGTTGCGGCACCCACATCTCGCCGCACCGCACGGCGACGAGCAGCCGGATCCGTTCGGTGAGCGCGGCGATGCCGCCCGCGAACGCGACGCCGTCGATGCCGAGGGTGTAGCCCGACGGCAGCAGCACGTTGTCGAAGCCACCCGCCTCGGCCGCAAGCACGATCTCGCGGCAGTGCTCCCAACTGCTGGGCAGCGATGCCTCGGCCACGCCGAGCTGCGTCGTGTCGTCGTCGCACAACGCAGAGAACCAACTCACCTCGCAAGGGCCCACGCCGATCGACGATAGCCCTCGGCAGGACGTGCCGATGCGCCCCGACCTACCGTGATCGGGCGTTCCCTGGCATGGATGCTCTCGGAGGCGTTGCGGATCACGCGGGTCCGATCGTGCTCGAACCGAACACGAGATCGACGCCGGTGCCGGTCCACGTCGTCGTCATGACACTGATTCCGTACTTCATCTCGTATCGGACATCGAGAATCTGGTGGTCAGGTTGTGGTGATCGCCGTCGCGACGCGTTCGCCACTCTCGACGGCTCCCTCCAGGTAGCCGGTCCACGTGCTCACGTGTTCACCTGCCAGACGTATCGGACCACATGGTCGACGCAGCACCTGCCAGTGCGCCGTCACCTGACCGGGCCCATACGCGGCATAGCTACCGCCGAAACGGGGCTCGTTCGACCAGGCTCGGGAGAACGCCCCGGTCTGGCTCGAGTCGACGCCGAACATCTCGCGCAGATCGCCGCTCACCCGAGCGATCCGATGCGCTTCGTCGAACGCGGCCAGGCGTCTGCCGCCGTCGCCGCCCGAATACGCCATCAGCACCCCGGCGTCTCCGGGCTGGTTGGCGGTCGGCTCGTACACCCGCTGCGACGGCAGCGAGGTCGTCGCGTAACCGGCAGGCCAGTTCCTCGATGCGAACTGCACGGCCGTCTTGGTGACGGTGCCGTAGCCGAGTTCGGCCACGGCCAGAGCCAGCGGCGTCGGCAGCTCGGGAACAAAGCGAACCGACCGCAGCGGCACCAGCGAACACGCCAGCACGACGTGTGTGCCGCGGTGCACGCCGCGATCGGTGTGGACCGTCACTCCCCCGGCGGCATCCCCAGAGGCGGCATCGGCGCTCCACTCGACCTGCTGCACCATCTCACCCAGTTGAACCGTGCCATCGTGCAGATCAGCGACCATGTGCGCCACCAACGAATCGAGGCCGCCTTCCAATCGATGGGCACGAACCGTCCCGACCACACCGTGCATCCGCATCTGGGCTCGCTGCTGGGCGACGAACAGCGCCGACACCTCGTGCTGCTCGGCCGCGAACTCTCCCTGGCTGTTCCGGCGGGCGAACAGGGTCGCCAGATCACCGAGATCGAACTCGCCGGCCACAGCCGCCAGCGAACGGGCATCGTGGCGCGACGCCTCCGGATGGAGGTCGGGATGGGCCGGGTCGACGATGCCGTCGGCGATCCGTTCGAAGACCTGGTCGTACTGCTCGAGCTGCGCCTCGACCGCCGGCTCGAAGGCCCGCACCTCCTCGGCGGTGAACATCCGGCCATCGCGGAACAGCATGCGACGAATGGTCGTCCACTCCTGGCCCGCCCCCTGCAACGACAGACCGTATCGATCGAGCAGCTCGCGCATCCGATGGTGATCGGTGTCGATCCACTCGGCGCCACTCTCGACGTATTGACCGCCCTCGAACACCGAGCGGACGGTCCGCGCGCGGCCACCGACTCTGGCGCCGCCCTCCAGGACGGTCACGTCCACTCCGTGCTCCTGCAGCAGACGCGCACATGTGAGGCCGGCCATGCCGGCCCCGACCACGATCACCCGCATGGCGTGGTCAGCTACCGGTCATCGTGGCCGCGATCTGCGACGACGACTCGCCGGATCGACGCAAGACCGCAGCGACGAAGGCAAGCGCGGCCATCGTCACCATGAACAGCACGACCGAACCAACGCCCCAGAACGGTTTGATGGTGCTGCGGGT
>JAYSLK010000295.1:0-1595 GCA_043725585.1 Actinomycetota bacterium | reverse complement strand
ACGGTGCGCGTGGCCGTGAGCCCGGATCAAGAGGTCGATCTGTGGGTGATCGACGTCGCGTGCCGCGACACTCGAGGCCTGCTGGCCCACCTGACTCATGTGTACGTCGACCTCGGGCTCCAGATCGTGCGCGCCGACCTCGCGACATGGCCGGACGGCGGTGTCGTCGACAGCTTCGTAGTGCGTTCCGACGAGCGACCGAGCGCCCGCGTGCTCGGCGCCGCGTTCGAGGCCGGGCTGAAGCGTCGGCCGGCTCCAGCCGGCCCCGTCGACGTGCAGGTCTCGATCCAGCAGGACGCGTTGCCCTGGCACACCGTGTGCAGGGTGACGGGAACGGATGCACCCGAGCTGCTGCACGCGGTGGCCCGAGCGTTCGCTGTCGCGGACGTGACGGTCCAGTCGGCACGGTTGTCGTCGACGGACGGTCGGGTGAACGACCGCTTCACCGTGAGCGATCGGTTCGGCCGCAAGCTCGACGAGAGCACCGTCGAACGCATCAGGCAGTCATTGTCGACCGGCACTCGTCGACGCCGCTGAGCCGTCCCCCGCGCATCTCCGCACATCCCCGCACATCCCCGCAGATCGGCTCGCGACGCACGCATCTCCCGCAGATGCACGCGAACGCCACACTCCGGAAACAGATCGGCGACGAGCGGGAAACGTGGCTCTCCTACCGTTCGCCCGTCTCGCCTCAGCGTCGCGTCGAGAAGCCCCATCACAGCCCCTACTTCAACTCGCGTTCCGCAGGAGGTACACGTGCGATCACGTCCCGCACTCAAATACATCGTCGGCGGCCTTGTCGGCGCCGCCATACCAGCCCTACTGATCACGTCGTCGGCGTCTGCCGAAGAGGTCGACCCGGTCGTCGCACTCGGTCAGCAGATGAACCTGTTGTGGGTCGTCATCGGCGCCATCCTCGTGATCTTCATGCAGGCAGGATTCGCGCTGGTCGAGACCGGCTTCACCCAGAAGAAGAACGCAGCCGAGGTGATGTCCACGAACTTCGCGATCTTCGGTCTCGGCTTCGTGGGTTTCCTCTTCGTCGGATTCCCGTTGGCCTTCGGCGGCTTCGACACCAGCATCTACTTCGGTGATGGCGGTGCCGCCATGAACACCGACCCATTGATCGGGTCCGGCAACTGGATCTTCCTCTGGCACGGCTGGGACCATCTCGGCAGTACGGCGACGCCCGCCCTGCTCGGCTTCTTCCTCTACATGGTGGCGTTCATGGACACCGTGGCGACGATCCCGACCGGCTCGATGGCGGAACGTTGGAAGTGGAAGAGCTTCGTCGTGTGGGGTCTTTTCTGCGGCGCCATCTACTACCCGCTGTTCGCGGCCTGGACGTGGGGTGGCGGCTGGCTCGCCAAGACCTGGGACACCATGGGACTCGGGGTCGGTTACGTCGACTTCGCCGGCTCGGGCGTCGTGCACGCCGTCGGAGGCGTAGCAGCCCTGGCCGGAGCGATCGTGCTCGGACCTCGCACCGGCAAGTACGGCGCAGACGGCAAGCCGCGGGCGATCCCCGGCCACAACATCCCGATGGCCATCACCGGCTGTTTCATCCTGCTGTTCGGTTGGTTCGGCTTCAACGC
>JAYSLK010000294.1:0-4310 GCA_043725585.1 Actinomycetota bacterium | reverse complement strand
GCGTTCGTCAATCGGCCGTTGATCTTGTTGGCAGACGAGCCGACAGGCAACCTCGACCCCACGACGGGCGAAGGCATCATGCGTCTGCTCGACCGCATCAACAAGACCGGCACCACGGTCGTGATGGCCACCCACGACCAGCGCATCGTGAACATGATGCGCAAGCGGGTCATCCAACTCGATCGCGGCATCATCGTGCGCGACCAGGCCCGAGGGGTGTACGAGTAGATGTTCTCTCGCCTCAGCTACACCTTCCGCGAGATGTGGGCCAGCCTTCGCCGCAACTTCACGCTCACCGCCGCGGCCGTCATCACCGCGGCCGTCTCGTTGTTCATCCTCGGGCTCACGCTGCTCGTGCTGCGCGGCTTCGACAACCAGCTGTCGCAATGGTCGGGTGGCGTCGAGCTGATCGTGTACGTCGAGAACGACGCGAGTCCCGAGCAGCTGGCCGTGATCCGGCAGGCGATCGAGAGCACGCCGGACGTGATCGATGTCGATCAGCTCGAGTACCTCGACGTCGAGGCCTCGCTGGTCGAGGCGCGGCGGCTGTTCGCGGGCGATCCCGAGACGTTGCAGCTGCTCACGGCCGAGAACATCCCCACCCAGTTCAAGGTCGTCCCTCAGCCCGACGCGTCCGCAGAGCTGCTCACCGAGATCGCTGCGTCGTACAAGGATCGCGGGTTGCCGAAGGTGATCAAGGTTGCCTTCCCGTCCAAACAGATCGAGGTCCTCAGCACGCTGCGCGGTGTGGTGCAGTTCGTGCTGTACCTCATCACCCTGATCCTGTTGTTCTCGGCGGTGCTGCTCATCTGGAACACCATCCGTACGGCGATGTTCGCCCGCCGGCGTGAGATCGAGGTGATGAAGTTGGTCGGTGCGACCAACTGGTTCATCCGCGTGCCATTCATGCTCGAGGGCCTCATCCAAGGCTTCGTCGGCGCCGTGTTCGCGAGCGGTGGCGTGTTGACGGCAAATTGGTACTGGACGTCGACCGTACAGTCGTTCCCGCCCGACTCGGGCTTCGGGGCGTTCGTCGTCACGGGCAACTACCCGCAGTGGGTGGTGTTCTGGCTGATGATCCTCGGGATGCTCGTGGGTGCGGTCGGCTCGGGCACGGCGGCCACCAAGTTCCTCGACGTCTAGTCGTTCCGGCCTCGTCCGGTCTCGTCTGACCTCGTTCCGCCTCGTCCGGGTTCGCGGGAGCGATGCAGGCCTGCCACCATCGGGTGATGGAGTACACCCAGATCATCTATTCGGTGGACGAGCACATCGCCACCATCACCCTCAACCGTCCCGATCAGCTCAACGCCTTCACCGGCACGATGATGCGCGAACTGGTCGCAGCGTTCGACGAGATCGACGCCGACGACGAGGTACGGGTCGTGATCGTCACCGGCGCCGGACGCGGCTTCTGTGCGGGTGCCGACCTCAGTGGGGGAGGTGACACCTTCGCGGCTGGAGGCAGCGACGTGAAGACGAGCGTCGAGGGCGTGCCGCGCGATGGCGGGGGCATCGTGAGCCTGCGGATCTTCGACTGCACCAAACCGGTGATCGCTGCGATCAACGGCCCTGCGGTCGGGGTGGGTGTGACGATGACCCTGCCGATGGACTTCCGGCTCGCCAGCGACAACGCGAAGTTCGGGTTCGTCTTCGCTCGACGGGGCATCCTCCCCGAGGCGTGTTCGTCGTACTTCCTGCCGCGCCTGGTGGGCATCAGCCAGGCGACGGAGTGGTGCTACACCGGCCGCGTCTTCGGCTCGCAGGAGGCCAAGGAGGGCCGACTCGTCCGCAGCGTGCATGCACCCGAGGACCTGCTCCCGGCCGCACGAGCCATCGCCAAGGAGATCGTCGACAACACCGCACCCGTTTCGGTGGCACTCACCCGGCAGATGTTGTGGCGGCTGCTCGGAGCCGACCATCCGATGGATGCGCACAGGGTGGATTCCCGCGGCATCGCTGCTCGCGGAAAGAGCCCAGATGCCCGCGAGGGCGTGACGAGCTTCCTCGAGAAGCGATCGCCGGTGTTTCCTGTCAAGGTCAGCGACGGCCTTCCCGACATCTTTCCTGGTTGGGAGCCGCCTGCGTTCTCATGAACGCTCGACTTGTGGGAACCCGGAGAATTTCCTGTCAAGGTCGTCACCCCTCGTGCCGAAGAACTGGAGACTCTGCGGGCGGCGCCTCTGGTGCAAATGCAGGGGACACACCCACTCCGCATTTGATCTCCAGGGGGACATGAACATGAACGTGATGACCGGTGACGTGATCGAAGTAGACGTCAACGGCGAGGCCGTGTCGGCACTCGTGCTGCTCGCCACGCCCGAGGCCGTGATCCTCGATCCGTGTGACGGCACGATGCCGATGGTGTTCCGCCCGGAACACCTCACCAATGTGCGTATCTTCGATCCCGCGTTCTGAACCCGTTCACGCTCTCCCTAGCCTGATCGCCGTGAGCGAATCAGCAGAAGGGGCAGCAGAAGGGGCAGCACCGACGTTGTACGAGCGAGTCGGTGGGCAGCCGTTCTTCGACCGCCTCGTCGATGTGTTCTACGACGGCGTGGCGAACGATCCGGTGCTGTTGTCGCTCTACCCGGATCCACACGACCTGGCTCCGGCTCGTCGCCGACTGGCGCTGTTCCTCGGCCAGTACTGGGGTGGCCCGACAACCTACAGCGACGAGCGCGGTCATCCGAAGTTGCGGCTCCGGCACATGCCGTTCACCGTCGGACCGCTGCAGCGCGACCGCTGGCTGCACCACATGGTCCACGCGGTCGAGGAGGTGACGACGGAGTCCCCCGGTGACGGCGCCGATCGCGCAGCCGTGTCCGACGTGCAACAGGTGCTGCTGGCCTACTTCGTGCCGGCCGCGGAACATCTCCGCAACGACACCGGTCTGCCGATCAGCTCTGCGCGGCCTGCACCACCAGATCGGTGATCTGGTCGGCGGTCAATCTGTCGCTGTTGATCACCAGGTCGTAGTTCGTGGACAGTTCCTGGTCGACCCCGTAGAACTTCTTGAGGTAGTCGGCTCTGGCGGAGTCGTCGCTCTGGACCGCCTTGGCCGCCTTCTTTGCGTCGCCACCGTTGGCTGCGAGTGCCGATGTGGCCCGAGTCTCAGGCGATGCCGTGACGAGCACACGAAGCACGCCCGGTTCGTCGGCGAGCGCGAACGACGCCGCGTGGGACATGATCACGACGTTGCCGTCAGCGGCCGTCTCGAGAATCGACGTGCGGATCAGGGCGCGCAGCCCCTTGGGGTCCGTGACCGCCAGGGATGGCATCACTGCGGGCATGCCCGCCATGAATCCGTCGGCCGCCCCGCCGAGGGCCAAGCTCTCGAGCAGCCGACTGAGCGTGCCCTTGCGCTTTTCGACCTCGGCCAGTTCTTCGACCGCGATTCCTTGGGACTCCGCAGCTCGTTGGACGATTTCCTCGTCGACGAGTCGGTAGCCGAGCACGCCGGCCACTCGTGAGCCCACGTCGGGACCCACGGTTCCGCCGACACGTGCAATGCAGATCACCCCATACGTCATGCCGGCACCGTAGCCGTCGCGACGGTCGTTCATCGTCGTCGCAGCGCATGGCACACGATGGCGGTGGCAGCAGCGACGTTCAGCGAGTCGACGCCTCGGTGCATCGGGATCCGCACGCGCAGCGTGGCGGCCGCGATCACCTCGGAACTGAGCCCGACTCGTTCGGCCCCCATGCACACCACGAGGCGGTCGGACGTGTCGACTCGCCCGACGGTGCCATTGGTGTCGATGTTGTCGAGTCCGGTTCTGCCGATGTCGTCGATGTCGGTGGCCTCGGCGTCGGGGGTGAGCGCGGCGATGATGAACCCCGAACGAGCGAGGTGGGCGATGGTCGCCACGACGTCGGTGGTGCGCGCATGTGGGAGCACGAGTGCGTGGCCCATCGACACTCGGAGCGATCGCCGGGCCAGGGGGTCAGCGCTGGTGTTGTCGATGATCAGCCCGTCCCAGCCCAGGCCGGCAGCGTTGCGGACGACGGCTCCGATGTTGGCGGGATTGTCGACCGCTTCGACCAGCACGAGTCGATGGGCGCCATCCGCGAGCGCCTCGACCGAGCTTCTCGGTGGACGATGGAAGATCGCCACGACCGAGTTGGGCACGCCGAGCTTGGTGACCAGCGCCCGCACACGTTCTCCGCCGGCGTAGACGGGAGCCACCTCCAGCAGAACTGAGGTCACGGGTGGAGGTCGATGTCGATCGACCAGCGCGGCGACCGGTTCGCATCCCGCCTCCAGGGCCCGCTCCACCACCAGGTCGCCTTCGGCCATGAACAGACCCTCG
>JAYSLK010000293.1:0-1536 GCA_043725585.1 Actinomycetota bacterium | reverse complement strand
TGGGTGATCAACGTGTCGACCGGTGGCGACTACGCCTACACCTGGCGCGACAAGAACGGGAACCTCATACCCGACCAAGCGATCACCCCGAGCGGCTCCCACCGCGTCTATCGCGTGAGCGATGAGGCGCGCTACGAAGGTTCGCTCGGAACGCTCTACCGACCCCGGTTCTTCATCCGCGGCGTCGCCGTGCACGGATACAGCAGCGTGCCGAACTATCCGGCATCGCACGGCTGCGTACGCGTGACGAACCAGGCGATGGACATGCTGTGGGCCACCAACGCGATGCCCATCGGATCCACGGTCCTCGTACGCGACTGACGACCAAACACCTGGTCCGTCGTTTCGGTGTTCGTCGACACCCGGGCAGTTCGATCACCGGGCCGCAATGTCAGAACGCGCCGCCGGCGAGCTCGCGTCCGTCACCCAGCATCTCGACCGAACAGTCGATACCGGCGCTCACGCACCGATCGATCCACACCTGTTCGACCGCAGGATCCCAACCGTTCCACCAGTCGGCATGAGCGGACCAACCGGCGTCGCCGCCTGAGTACATGTCACTCGCCAAACGCCAGCCACTGTTCCCGCCGGCTGGCACCGGCCAGTAGAAGTTCAAGGTGATCTGAGGTACGGCGACGGGGTGGCTCGATGGGCAGCCGGTGCCATCGGCCCACGCCATGTGGCCCTGGTGGTCGGCAGAGTCGAGGTTCCGGCCGTCCCAACACTGGGGGAACGCAAGGGTGAGGCGGACGAACTGACCCGCAGCACATTGCTGCATCCCCGGCGTGAACTCGGTGCCGCGACCGGTCGAGTCGAATCCACAGTTCCAGTTCACCGCTCGGCGCCAGCTGGGGTTCGAATCCGGAGCCGTGGCGCTCGCTCGACCAGAGATCATTCGCAGGCCCTGCGGAAAGGCGTTGATCTCCGCCGGCTGGACACCGAGGTACCCCGACTTGTAGTAGGCGATGAGGAACGCCGGCGCGATCGGCGCACCGGAGCTCGTGTCGATGATCGACGGCACCCAGTACGCGCTGCGGTTCGCCGTGCCGCCACGGCAGGTGGAGCCTCCGGACGTCGCGATCGACGGCGCCGTCGAGAACGCATCGACCGACGTGTTGCCGAAGAACGTGTGCAGGTGCGACGCACCCGGACGGCTCGGAGCCACGATGGGATCGTCGAACGCCATGTGCGACATTCCACAGAACGTCCGGAACGCTCCGACACCATCGGTCGTGATGGGGGTCCGTGTGCTCGACACGATCGTCGGTGTCTCGACGCCGTTTCGCCCGGTCGGAAGTCGAGCGGCATCGATCGCCGGTCCGCCTCGAACCGGAGCGGCCACGGTCGACATGCTCGTCGGAGCGGTCGTCGTCGCAGCGGTCGTCGTCGGAACGGTCGTCGTCGGAGCAGGGCGAATCGCGGTGATCGTGGTCGGCGTGGTCGGAGGAACAACGACAGCACCAGGATCCGTCACCGCGGGCGACGCGCCGACCGGTCGGGCCGTGGTGATCGTGATCGTCGTGGTCGTCGTGGTCG
>JAYSLK010000292.1:0-3136 GCA_043725585.1 Actinomycetota bacterium | reverse complement strand
GGCCAGATTCGCCTAGGCTTGCCGCCATGTTCAAGGGACTCAAGAAGTGGTGGAAGTACCTCGGGGCGAAGTTCAACCGCAGCTTCGAGAAGAACGCCGATCCGGCCGTGCAGCTCGAGCAGGCGCTCACCGAAGCGCAACAGCAGCATCGGCGCCTCAAGGAGCAGGCCGCCAACGTGATCGCCAGCCAGAAGCAGGCCGAGATCCGTCTGAACGGCAAGATGACCGAGCTCGAGAAGCTCAACGCCACCGCACGCCAGGCGCTGATGATGGCCGCGGACGCCCAGCGCGCGGGCGATGCGGCGAAGTCGCAGCAGTACACCACGGCGGCCGAGACGATCGCGAACCAGCTGATCCTGGTCGAGAAGGACGTCGAGAGCCTCAAGGCGATGGTGATGGAGAGCACACAGGCGTCCGATCAGGCCAAGGCCGCCGTGGCGCAGAACAGCCGCCTGCTGCAGGAGAAGCTCGCAGAGAAGAACAAGCTGCTCAGCCAGCTCGAGCAGGCGCGCATGCAGGAGGAGATGAACTCCGCCATGGCGCAGCTCAACGAGACCGTCGGCGACGACGTGCCCACCTTGAAAGAGGTGCAGGAGAAGATCGAGGCGCGATACGCGAAGGCGAAGGCAACCGCCGAGCTCGGTGAGACCTCGGTGCAGAGCCGCATCCTCGAGGTCGAACAAGCGACTGCGAACGTCGAGGCACAGAGTCGCCTCAGCCAGTTGCGGGCCGAGCTCGGCCTCGACAGCGCCGCAGCCCCGGCGGCGGTCGAACAGCCCAAACCAGCCGAGGGCTGACGGCTCGAATCTCGTTTGGCGAACGGTCGAACATCGACTGAGATGGCGACATGATCACCATTCGCCGCATCGAGCCGCAGCAGGCAGACGTTCTGCGAGCCATCCGTCTCACTGCGCTCGCCGATGCTCCCGCTGCCTTCGGCTCAACGCTCGAACGAGAGCTCGGCTTCGACGAGGCGGAATGGGTGAACCGGGCCAGGCAGAGCGCTACCGGCGACGAACGATGCACCTTCATCGCATGGCACGACGATGAACGCATCGCCGGCATCGCCGGCGGATACCGCGTCGATCCTGCAGATCCACCTGTGGTCGAGCTCGTGAGCATGTGGACAGATCCGTCGTCGCGCCGGTCAGGAACCGCCCGCATGCTGATCGACGCCGTCGTCGCGTGGGCGACAGATCTCGGCGCCGAACGACTCGATCTGTGGGTCACCGGCGGCAACGAGCCGGCACGACTGCTGTACGAGGCGACGGGGTTCACCGAGACCGGTGATCACCAACCGTTGCCATCGGATCCGTGCAAGGACGAGATCCGCATGGTGCGCGATCTCAGGTGAGCAGCACGAGGTCGTCGCGGTGCACGACCTCGTGGGCGCTCTCTGCGGGGAGATCGACGGTGCGCTTGCCCTTGATCGCACGCAGGGTGTCCGAGTCGCACAGCACCATGCCCCGCGCCAGAACGGCACCGTCGCCGCCGCGCACCTCCACGATCGACTCCTCGTCGAAGGAGCCTCGCACGTCGACCACGCCGGCGGGGAGCAGCGAGGTACCCCGCTCGAGCAGCGCCCGACGGGCGCCATCGTCGACCGTGATCACACCTTCGACCAGGCTGGCGAAGCCGATCCACAACTTGCGGGCCGACAGTTTGCGGTCGTTCGGCATGAACGTGGTGCCCACGTCGATGTCGTTGGCCGCGTCCCTCAACACGTCGGCACGCGACGACGAGGCGATCACGGCACGCACACCGCTGAACGACGCCGTGCGCGCCGCGGCGAGCTTGGATGCCATGCCACCACTCCCCCGGTTCGAGCCCGTTTGCCCGGCGTTCACGGAGAGCAGCGGATCGTCGGCCGCGACACGGGCGATGAGCGACGCCATGGGATCGGTGCGCGGATCGCTCGTGTAGAGCCCAGCGGTGTCGGTGAGGAGGACGAGCAGATCGGCGGCCAGGTTGTGCGCCACCAGCGCGGCGATGCGGTCGTTGTCGCCGTAGCGGATCTCGTCGTTGGCGATCGCGTCGTTCTCGTTGATGATCGGCACGCACCCCAACTCGAGCAACCGGACCAACGTCTGACGAGCGTGGAGGTACTGGCGGCGATCGATGAAGTCGTGCGGAACCAGCAGCACCTGTGCAGCGACCACCCCGCGGGATCCGAGGTGGCGGTTGTACACCTCCATCAGCCGACTCTGGCCGGCGGCCGACAACGCCTGCAGCGTGGCGGTGTCGGTCGGTCGCGCCGAGAGCCCGAGCGCAGCCACACCGGCCGAGACGGCACCGGAACTGACGACGACGACCTCGTTGCCCGCGGCACGAACGTGAACGAGCTGCTCGCACAGCGACTCGATCACGCTCTCGTCGATCACGCCCAGCGCATCGGTGAGCGACGACGTGCCGATCTTGACGACGATCCTCATGACCGGATCAGCCTCAGGAGCCCTGCTGGTACTCGAAGCTGAAGTTGGCGATCCAGACGACATCGCCGTCCATGGCCCCGGCCTTGGCCAGCAGCTTGGGCACCTTGAGTCGCTCGAGCTGATGATCGATGTAGTTCATCGCGTCGGGAGTGCTGACATCGTTGAGGGCGACGATCCGCTCGACCTGGCGACCGACGAGGCGGAACTCGTGCTCGCCGAGGCGTTCGACGAGCGCGCCCTCGGGCTGCGGCCGGATGATCACGACGCCTTCTCGATCGGGCACTGCCTGGCGAGCCTCGTGCACCAGCGTGGCCAACCGCCCGACGAGCTCGCGCACGCCCTGATGGGTGATGGCCGAGATCGACTCGCCGTCCCACTCCTCGGTGGCCATGTCGGCCTTGGTGCCGATCACCAGGCGCGGCCGGTCGAGCAGCTCGGGCTGGTAGTCGCCCAGCTCGCGCAACAGGATCGTCTCCTGCTCCGCGGGGCCGACGCCGTCGACGGGCGCCAGGTCGACCATCACGCACAGCACCCGCGAGCGTTCGATGTGGCGGAGGAACTCGTGCCCGAGACCCTTGCCCTCGCTGGCACCCTCGATCAGGCCTGGGATGTCGGCGACCACGAAGTTCGTGTCGTTGTCGACACGAACCACGCCGAGGTTCGGTTCGAGCGTGGTGAACGGGTAGTTGGCGATCTTGGGGCGA
>JAYSLK010000291.1:0-2938 GCA_043725585.1 Actinomycetota bacterium | reverse complement strand
CTCCACCCTCGGGAAGACCATGATCAACATCCTCGAGGGAAGCGCCAAGCCTCAGGTGTTCATCCCGCGCATGATCCAGCTGTGGCAGGACGGGCGCTTCCCGTTCGATCGTTTGATCCAGACCTATCCGATGAGCCAGATCAACGAGGCCGAGCAGTCATCGCTGTCCGGTGGCACGATCAAGCCCGTGCTCATCCCCGACTGACACATCCGGCTCCGAGAACCGAGCGAACGTCACCATCGAACCATGACCGCATCGATCGATCATCTCCCGGAGTTGTCGTCGGCGTACGAACTCAGCCCTGCCATCGTTGCCGGGTTCAGATCCGACGGTCATGCGGTCGTGCGTGGCCTCGCGTCGCCCGATGAAGTCGCTGCATATGCACCTTCGATCGTGCAGGCAGCGCTCGATCACGCGTGGGACAAGCGGCCTCTCGCCGAGCGCGACACGTATGGCAAGGCGTTCCTGCAGTCGCTCAACCTCTGGCAGCGCGACCCGGTGATCCGCCGTTTCGTGTTCGCTCGACGCTTTGCGAAAGTGGCAGCCGAGTTGTTGGGAGTGATCGGCGTTCGGCTATACCACGACCAGGCTCTCTGCAAGGAGCCCGGAGGTGGGCCCACCCCTTGGCATCAGGATCAGGTGTACTGGCCGCTCGACACGGACCGGACGATCACGATGTGGATGCCACTGGTCGATGTGCGGGCCGACATGGGTGTGGTGTTCGCATCGGGCACGCAGCGTGACGGGTGCCTGAGCACCCACGCGATCGGCGATCCGTCCCAGGAGTTCTTCGATGACGTCGTCCGGTCCCGCTCGATCCCGCTGGTCTCGCACGCTCCGTTCCGTGCCGGCGACGCCACGTTCCACACCGGATGGACGTTGCATTCGGCGCCGCCGAACCCGACCGCCGCACTGCGATCGGTGATGACCGTCATCTACTACGCCGACGGCGCCACGGTGGGCCCGGTCGACAATCCGATGCGGGTGTGGGACCAGCAGGCGTGGCTGGGTGGCGTCGCTCCTGGCTCGGTCGCCGCCGGCCCTCACAACCCGGTGCTCTACAGCGCCTGATCGCGTCCGCGCCCGCCGCCGGTTGCGTTCAGTCGTTCTGGAGCTCGGCCACCAGATCGGCTGCGTGCAGCATCTGGCGACCGACCGGTTGCAGGCCGATCTGCGTGCACAGCAACCCCGTCGACACACGTTCCACGACCCCCCACTCCCAGATGGCGGTCTCGTCGAGATCCGTGCAGGTCGCGAGCCATCGAGATCGTTTGCGCGGGTCGCCGACCAGCAGGTCGTCGGGATCCTCGCGCATGATGATGCCCAGGTCGTACTCGGCTTCGGCGAGCAGGCCGTCGGGGTCGACCAGCTTGAAGCCGTCGGCCGGATCGATCGTTTGGAGCGCGTTCCACTCGTGGATGTCTCCGTGCACGAGCACCGATCGTTCGTCGTCGTGAGCAGCGATGCGCCGCCGCGCACATGCGACCGCGTGAGCAACCGTCCGTTCACGACAGGGGCGATCGAGCTCGTTCCAGAGCCGAGTGAGGTGGTGGATGAGCCACCGACCCTTGTCCGCTCCGGTCGGGAGCCCGCATCCCGCCGCCGGCCGCCACACTCGTTGCGCGGTTGCGACCAGCACCTCGTGGCGACGGGCGATCGGGAGACCCAGATCGTGCAGCGACGGCCCGAGCCGCTCGAGCAACATCGCTCCGAGCGACTCGTCATCGTCCAGCAGCGCCGCACACCCGTGCCCATCGACCAGCCGCAGCACGGTGATCTCGTGGTGTGCGATGTCGTGCCCACGGGGCACGAGCAGCTTCAACACGGCCCTCGTTTCGTCGCTGCGGGTGACGGCCAGCACGCATGCCTCGGTGCCGTCGTCGAACGAGCCGTCGACGACCAGGTGCCAGCGTGCGCTGAGTTCGGCAACCAGGTCGGCGAGGTCGCGCAACCAGTCGAGCGCGCCTGCGGCTTCGGCCTTGGCGCGAACCGCTGCGGGGGGATCGGGGAGACTGAATCCGGAGACCACGGGGTCACCTTCCCATACGGATCGTGTCGGACGCAGCTGGATTCGGGCAGTGTCTGGCGCGATCTGACCGATGCGCCGTCCGAGGGGTGGATCCACCGGTGTCGGCGGACGTCGGCGTAGCGTTGAGCGATGCGTTGGGGTCCGGTCGTTGCGAGCGCGGTGGCATCGATGTCGCTGATCCTGGCTGGGTTCATCGGCATCACGGTCACTGCTGACGGCCGAGACGAGAACGTCGGGCTCGTGGCGCTCGATGGGTTGGTCGGCGAGACCATGCTCGTCCTCGCGGTGGCGCTCATCGGCTTGGCTGCCACGGTCGCGCTCGGGAAGGTCGCAGCTCCGGCGTTCATCGGGTTGGGAGCTGTGGCGGCTCTGTCGGTGTTCATCAGCCGAGCGTCTCTCTCGTCGGATGCCGACACCGTGGCGGAGTTCATCGGCTCGCAGGGCAACACCGATGGTCTCGAGAGCGCCCTGGCAACTGCGGTGAATGGCACGGTCACCGCGGTCGACGTCGATCCAGCCGTCGGGCTTCTCGCCATGGCAGGCGCCGCCACGCTGGTGGCGATCGGGTGGACGGGATTCGTCCTGCTGCAGAGCCGCCGGGACGATCCCGGGAGCCGCGACCAACAGGTCCAACCGGCGGAGCCGATCGAACCAGCCGGACCAGCCGGACCAGCCGAACCAGCCGAACCGGCCTGATTGGTCGAGTCGGCCTGATTGGTCGAGTCGACGAAGTCGAGCATATCGATCACCGACTCTTCACAGCTTGCTCATACCTCGGTCGCAGAGTGCGACACGGCCACCACCACAGATGGCCCCTCGACACTCAGGAGCTCGTCATGAAGACCAAGCGGTTCACCACCGTCGCACTGCGCAGCCTGGTGCTGTGCAGCACGATCGCCGCCACCCTC
>JAYSLK010000290.1:0-13604 GCA_043725585.1 Actinomycetota bacterium | reverse complement strand
GGGCCGATCGCTCGCAGCGTGTTCGCCGCGGGCGCCGGGCTGCTCGGCAAGACCAACATCCCCGTGGCGCTCGGAGACTGGCAGGCCGACAGCCCTGTGTACGGCCGGACCAACAACCCGTGGGATCTCGACCGCACCCCCGGAGGTTCGACAGGTGGCGGGAGCGCCGCGCTCGCAGCAGGACTCGCGCCGTTGGAGATCGGCAGCGACATCGGCGGGTCGATCCGTGTGCCAGCCGCGTACTGCGGTGTGTATGGTCACCGACCGACCGAGACCGCCATTCCACACTCTGGTTCGTTCCCGCTTGCCGACCTGCCGAGCGCCGGATCGCTCATGGGCGTGCAGGGTCCGATGGCGCGCAGCGCGTTCGACTTGGAGCTGCTGTTCGACGTGGTCGCCGGCCCCGAGATCGGCGAAGACGCTGGATGGCGGCTGGCCTTGCAGCCGGCGCGCCATGCGCGGCTCGCGGACTTCCGCGTCGCGATCATGCCGTCGCTCGATCTCGTGACGCCATCCAATGCGATGCAAGCCCGGGTCGACGAGCTCGCGACATTCGTCGGTCGCGCCGGAGCCACGGTCGGCCTCGCGATGCCTGCGCTGGACATCGATCGGTATCTGCGCGACTACCTCGTGCTCCTCACCATGCTCACGTCGCAGGGACACGGGCGCGACAAGCGCGAGGCCATGGCCGCCGACCTTCGCCGAGTTGGCGACCCGTTTGCCACCGCAACGGCCGACGGTCTCACCCTCGACGCGTTCGACCTGCAGAGCCTGCTCGTTCGGCGCGGTGCCGCTCAGGCGGTGTGGCGCACGTTCTTCTCGGAGTGGGACGTGTTGGTGTGTCCCACCGCACTCGATGCCGCGTTCGAGCATCAATCGGGTCCTCAGCTCGACCGATCGCTCGCTGTCGATGACCGATCGGTGCCGTACAACCTGAACTTCGTCTATCCGATGTGGGCCATCTTCAGCGGCCTCCCGGCCACGGCCTTCCCTGCGGGTCTCGACGGTCGAGGCCTGCCGCTCGGCCTGCAGGCGATCGGCCCGTACCTCGAGGACCGCACCACCCTGCGTTTCGCACAACTTCTGGAGCGCGAGTGGTACGGCTTCGTACCTCCGCCGGGCTACTGACCAAGCGGGCTGCTGACCAAGCGGGCTGCTGACCAGGCGGACTCCTGACCGGGCGGACTCCTGACCAAGCGGCGTGACCGCCCGCGCGTGGCTCGGATTGGCGGCGGTCACCTCAGGGTGGCTGCGCCGTCGATCGCGATCGACGAGTGGCGTCGCGCTCAACCGGGCACGATGATGCCGATCCCGAGCTGGGCGATCTGGGAGTTCAGCGCGGCGAGGTCGACGTCGACCAGTGTTCGCAATGCCTCGAGCTGGAGGCGGGCCTGCCCGTCGAGCTTGTCGAACACCTGGTACGACTGGACCGTCGGTCGGGCATCCGCGCTGGAGACCACGGGAGGGAGACCGCTCAGCTTCTCGAACAGCATCTCGCGGTAGTTCAGCGAGTCACCGTCGGACGTGAGTTCGGCCTGCACCAGTTCGGACTCGACGGCGCCGAGCCGATCGATCAGCGAGCGAGCATCGTCGGCCAGACCACTCGTCGCATCGTCGCCGCCCAGACGGCCGCTCCACTCGCCGAGCTGTCGCTTCAGGGAACGGATCGTGTTCACCGCCGATGCCATCTCCGACAACGAGTCGCGGATGCGGACCAGCAGGGCGAACTGCTCGGCTAGGTCGTCGTCGCTGGTCGTGATGCGCGGATCCTTCAGCAAGGAGAACGTCTGGGTCATCGACCAGTCCCCCACCGTCAAGGTTGCCTGGTAGGTCCCCGGCAATGCGAGTGGCCCCGCCGGCCGTTGGTGGAACTCGGTGTCGACCATCTTCACGCCGGCCGGAGACGTCATCGGCCACTGGAACCGGTTCATGCCTTCGTTCGCGGTGATGTACAGGCCGTGCCGATCCTTCTTCTCGGCTGGGATCGTGCTCGAGAAGGTCTCGATCTCGGTGCCGTCGGCGTCGCTGATCGTCAGGCTCGCCTCGCCCACCGCCGCCTCGTGCAGGTAGTAGGTGATCGTCACCCCACGTTCGAGATCGTCGCCGGCATCGATCATGCGCAGACGCTTGTGACCCGTCTCGAGCTCGTCGAGGTAGAACGTCGCGTTCTGTCCACTGGTGACGTGGTAGTTCTTCCCGCCGGGCGTCCCCTGCCACGCCGCGCTGATGTGCGGCGGCGTGCGCACCACGTCGCGCGGCTTCAGCAGGTGACGATCGGGGCCGGCGAGCAGGTCGTGCATCTGATGGAGCGGCGTGAGATCGTCGAGGATCCAGAACGAGCGACCGTGCGTCGCGACCACGAGGTCGGTGTCCTTCACGACCAGGTCGTACACCGGGCTGACCGGCAAGTTGCACTGCAGCGGCTGCCACGAGCCGCCGCCGTCGAACGAGACGTGGATGCCGAGCTCGGTGCCCACGTAGAGCAGTCCGCGACGGTTGGGATCCTCGCGGATCACCCTGCAGAACTCGTGCGCCGGGATGCCGCCGTCGATCCGAGTCCAGGTGTCACCCAGATCGGTCGTCGCGTAGACGTACGGCGCGTCATCACCCATCTTGTGTCGCGCCGCCGTGAGATACAGCGTGCCCGGCGTGTGCGGCGACTCGGCGATCATCGTCACCTGCGAGAACTTCGCGAGATCTGGGGGCGTGACGTTGGTCCAGCTGCCACCGTCGTCGATCGTTCGATGCACCATGCCGTCGTCGGAACCGGCGATGAGCACGCCTTGCTGATGCGCGGACACCATCAGCGAGAACACGGTGGCGTACATCTCGGCGCCGGCGGTGTCCATCGTGAGCGGTCCCGAGACGCCGAGCGTGTCGGGATCGGCATAGGTGAGATCGGGGCTGATCGCCTGCCAGCTGTGGCCCTCGTCGGTCGTGCGGAACACCTTGTTGCCGGCGGCATAGAGCACGTCCGAGTCGTGCGGTGAGAACACGATCGGGTACGTCCACTGGAAGCGGACCTCGGCGGTCGCGCCATCGTGGTACGCCTCGGGCCACACGTTCACCAGTTGGATCTGCTTCGTCCGGTGGTCGTAGCGCTGCAGCGCATCCCCGCCACCGGGTGAACTGCCGATCGCACCGACGTACACGATGTTCGGATCGCCCGGCTTGGGTGCCACGTAGCCGCTCTCGGCCGTGCCCGGCGACCAGCAGTCTCCCCAGTTGATCGCGCCGAGCCCGGTGTGGCTGGGCACGGCGATGCTCGTGTTGTCCTGCTGCGATCCGTAGACCACGTATGGGAACTGGTCGTCGGTGGCCACGTGGTAGAACTGCGCCGTCGGCTGGTTGTAGATCGTCGACCACGAGCGCCCGGCGTTCATCGACACCCAGGCGCCGCCGTCGTCGCACCCGATCATCCGGTCAGGGTTGGTCGGGTCGATCCAGAGCGCATGGTTGTCGCCGTGCGGGGTGTGGAACTCCTCGAAGTTCTTGCCGCCGTCGATCGACCGCCACGCCTTCATGTTCATGACGAACACCTCGTCGGCAGCGGTGGGATGGGCGATGACGTGTTCGTAGTACCAGGGGCGCCAGCCCAGGTCGGGGTTCGACGACACCTTTTCCCAGGTCTCGCCGACGTCGTCCGAGCGATACAGGCCACGCGTCCGGCCTTCGGCCTCGACCATCGCGAACACTCGGCCCGATCGTGCGGGCGACACGGCCACTCCGATCTTGCCCAGGATGCCGGTCGGCATGCCCGGGCGATGGCTGATGTCTTCCCAGGTGTCGCCACCATCGCGCGAGCGCCACAGACCGCTGTCGGGCCCGCCGCTGTCGATCGACCAGAAGGTGCGCCGTGCCTGCCAGACGGTCGCGAACACGATGCGTGGGTTGTTCGGATCGAGCGACACGTCGACGGCTCCCGCTCGATCGCTCACGTGCAGCACACGCTCCCAGGTCTCGCCACCATTGCGCGATCGGTAGAGACCCCGCTCCGAACTGTCTCTCGAGGCGTGGCCGAGCGCGGCGACGAACACCACGTCTGGATCGGCGGGGTGCACGCGGATCTCGCCGATGTGTCGCGACTTGGAGAGGCCGATGTGCCGCCACGTGGTCCCGGCATCGGTCGACTTGTACACGCCATCGCCATGGGTGACGTCGATGCGGATGGTCGACTCGCCAGTGCCGGCATAGATGACGTTGCCGTCGGATGGCGCGACAGCGAGCGCCCCGATCGATCCATTCGTCAGGAAGCCGTCGGTGATGTTCTGCCAGTACTGACCGGCGTCATCGCTCTTCCACACACCTCCCGCGACGGCGCCGAAGTAGAACACTGCGGGCCTCACCGGGTCGGCGGCCACCGCCACCACCCGCCCACCCCGGGTCGGGCCGATGCAGCGGTAGCGGAGCTGGCTCAGGAACTTGGGATCAACGGTCGACACGAACCGAATCCTGCCATTGTTCGATGTGCCAGGTCTTCCGCCGACGACACCACGTCGTACGATGAGTCGCAGGTCGTGGTTGCCCGTCTTCCACGCTCGCCCGACGAAAGGCTCCGACGATGCGACGACACCTCCCGCGCCGGTTCTGGCTCGAAGCCACGATCGCTGTCGTCGGCATGCTGCTGTTCGCACTCACGCTCGTCACCCGCGAGTGGTTCGAGTTGCTCACCGGCATCGACCCCGACGGCGGCAGCGGCTCGCTCGAACTGCTGATCGCCGGCTCGTTGCTGGCGATCGCCGCGACCTCGGCGTTCCTGGCGCGGCGCACCCACCGACGCTGGGTCGTCACCGCCGCCTGACCGGACGATGATCCGGCGCGAGAGCGTGAGTGGGAGGTCGTAGTACCCATGTCCACTGTCGTGTGACGTGCAGATCTGCCAAGGTGGATCGATGGTTCGACCAACACTGGTGAAAGCCGCTTGGGGTACACCATGAAACGACTCGTCGCTCTGGCTGTGATCCCGATGTCCATCGTCGTGCTGTCGGCTCCATCGCACGCTGCCACCGTCGACGTCGCCGCAGCTTCGACCACCCCTTCGGTCGCGTTGGTCGGTGAGCCCGTCACCTTCACCTCGACCAACCCGTGCACGGTCGCCTGTGCGCTGACCTGGCGTCGCCCCGACCTCGGACTTGCCCGATTCGGCGGGATGATCGTCGGGAACGGCGAAACGGTCACGCTGACGTTCCCCGAGCCGGGGCGGTACCGACTCGTGCTCGACCTCTCCGAGACGTGCTCCGGGACGACGACGCTGGTGTGCCACTCGTACGCCGATGCGACCGTCGACATCGTCGCCCCAACTCCGACGCCAACTCCGACGCCAACTCCGACGCCAACTCCGACGCCAACTCCGGTCCCCGCCCGCAATTACACGTCGCTCGTGCCAGCCCGCTTGATGGACACCCGCACCGGCGAACAGACAACCGATGGATTGTTCGCCGGCGCTGGAGTGCGACCGGCCGGCTCGATCACGGAACTGACCGTCGGGTCTCGAGGGGGGGTGGGCTCCGCGCCCACCACCGTCGTGCTGAACGTCACCGTCACCGAACCGGCGACGTCGGGATTCGTCACAGCCTTCCCCTGTGGCATGCCACCGCCGAACGCGTCGAACCTGAACTATGCAGCGCGGCAGACGATCGCCGGGTCGGTGCTCGCAAAGGTCGGAGTGGGCTCGACGGTCTGTCTGTACTCGTCGGCCGCTGCACACCTGGTGGTCGACGTGAACGGCTTCATGTCCGATGGGACCGTCTACGTGTCCGTCAGCCCGGGACGTCTGTTCGACACGCGATCAGCGACGTCCACGGCCGACGGGCAGTCCGCCGCGATCGGTCGGCGCGAGGCGGGCACCGTCACCAGGATCGCCATCGCCGGAAGGCTCGGCGTCCCCGTCAGCACCGATGCCGTCGCTCTCAACGTCACGGTCACCGAGCCGGCGAGCTCCGGATTCATCACGGTCTACCCGTGCGACGCTCCTCGCCCATCGGCCTCGAGCGTGAACTTCGCCGCTGGCCAGACGATCACGAACACCGTGCTGACCAGAGTGGATTCCTCCGGCGACGTGTGCTTCTACACATCGGCTCGCACGCACATGCTGTCGGACCTGTGGGGGTTCTTCCCGGCGTCGAGCAACTACGCGGGCGTCCAGCCGGCCCGGTTGCTCGACACGCGATCCGGCGAGCCGACGATCGACGGTGACTTCGCCGGAGGCGGGCGCCGATCAGCAGGGGCGATCACCGAGCTGGTCGTCGCCGGCCGGGCTGGTGTGCCGGCGACCGCTGCGGCCGTCGCCCTGAACCTGACGGTGACCGACGCTCCGATCGGCGGCTTCATCTCGGTCTTTCCCTGTGGTGGCGCCCGGCCGGCAGCCTCGACGCTGAACTACGCCGCCGGTACGACGATCTCGAACGCGGCGATCTCGCCCGTCGGCACGGGTGGTCGGGTGTGCGTGTTCACCTCGTCCGAGACCAACCTGATCGTCGACGTGTCCGGCTCGTTCCCCTGACGTCACCTTGCCGCCAACACGGCGAGCGATCCTCGTCAGCGGCCAGGAGGCGGTGACTCCCAGGGAGCCGCTCCTTCCCGTTGTGAGGCGAGTCGCGGCAGACGCATCTCGTGGCCGAGTGGAGCGGCGATCTGGACGCCGATGGGCGTGACCTCCGCCCGCTGATCACGCAGACACCGCCTCACTCCCGTACCCTCGCGGCCGATGCCCGAAGGCCACACGATCCACCGCATTGCGCTCGACCACTCGAAGCTGCTCACAGGCAAGCACATCGAGGTGTCGTCGCCACAGGGTCGCTTCGCTGATGCTTTGCTCGTCGACGGTCAGCGACTCGAGGCCGTGAGTGCTCACGGAAAGCACCTCTGGTACGAATGGTCGAACGGCATGCTCGGGCATGTTCATCTCGGGCTGTTCGGCAAGTTCCGCG
This sequence comes from Actinomycetota bacterium, assembly GCA_043725585.1. GTDB lineage: Bacteria > Actinomycetota > Acidimicrobiia > Acidimicrobiales > Ilumatobacteraceae > VFMC01. The sequence continues at coordinate 6,675 of JAYSLK010000290.1, read as the reverse complement.
TCTCGCGTCATGAACCCGGCGCATCGCCCGATCCGATCGGCATGGTTCGGATGAGGCTGTCGGCGGAGGACGTGACGATCGACCTTGCGGGACCGACCGACTGCAGCGTCGGCGACGAGAGCGACCGCGACGCGATCCTTCGTCGCCTCGGTCCCGATCCGTTGCGCCGACACGCCAAGCCACAGGTCGCGTTCGAGCGGATCATGAAGAGCAAGCAGCCCATCGGCGCCCTCCTGCTTGATCAGTCGGTCATCTGCGGTGTCGGCAACGTGTACCGAGCGGAAGCGCTGTTCGTGAACGGCATCCATCCATCACGCGCCGGGCGCGACCTGGATCGCGCCGAGTTGCACGCGTTGTGGGCGACGACCGTGGCGATGCTCACCAAGGGCGTGAAGGACAACCGGATCGTCACCGTCGACCGCAACGAACTCGACCTCCCGAAGGGCCGCCGCATCCGACGCGGCGAAGCCACGTACGCCTACAAGCGCGACCGATGCCTTCGGTGCTCGACGCCGATCTCGTCCGTCGAGCTGGCGGGCCGGCCGTGCTACTTCTGCCCGACCTGCCAGCCGCTCTGACGGCCTCTCCGTTCGAGCCGGTCACGGTGCGCTCCCCCCACCTCTTCGAACGCAACGCTCGATCGGCGTTGGCCGAGCATTCGCACCATCTCGGTCGCGAGGATCTCGCCGGGCCGCGCCAGGGCCTCGAGCCGAGCCGCTTCGACGACGGCGAGCCCGGCTTGGTCACCGGCCTCATCGATGGTCACCCCGCCGACGGACAGGCCGATGCTCACCTGGAACGCTGCGATCGCGTCGTCGCTGGTTCCGTAGTCGCGCACCGCCCTTTGGATGGCAACGGCCGCTCCGACAGCGTCGGACGCCGTCGAGAACGCGGCCTTGACGCCGTCGCCCGTCCAACGGGTCACCGCGCCGTGGTTGGCCTCGATTCCCGAGGTCAGCAGGGCATCGTGGTGCGAGCGCAGCAGGTCGGCGCGATCATCACCCAGCCTCGTGCGCAACGCGGTCGGTTCGACCATGTCGGTGAAGAGGATCGCCCCGGTGCTCACCCTCGGTTCCACGAGGTTCGACACTAGCGAACGACCACGGATCGACGACCCTCCGAGCTGCGGTGACGGGTCGCTCTCACGTCGGAACACTCGAGAAGCGACGTGTCGGTCACCGGGCGACGTTCTGTGGCCCAACATGGACCTTCGGCACGTGTGCGTGGGACCTTGGCCGGTGGCGGAACGCGGCGCATTCGGGCATCGTGGGCGTCATGGAGAATCTGGAAATGCTGCGCCATGATCGACTGAGGACCTGGGTGGAGGAGATGGTCGAGCTGTGTGAGCCCGCCGCGGTCCATGTCTGCGACGGCTCGGACGCGGAGTACGAGCAGCTGACGCAGCAGTTGGTCGACGCGGGCACGTTCATCAGGTTGAACGACGAGTTGCGTCCGGCGAGCTTCTTGGCACGCTCGGACCCGAGTGACGTCGCCCGGGTGGAGGACCGCACCTACATCTGCAGCCGCACCGCTCAAGATGCCGGGCCGACGAACAACTGGATGGACCCGGCCGAGATGAAGGGCGTTCTCGGTGGCCTGTTCAAGGGCTCGATGAACGGCCGAACGATGTACGTGATCCCGTTCAGCATGGGTCCCCTCGGTTCACCGATCGCTCAGATCGGCGTCGAGATCAGCGACTCCGCTTATGTCGCCGTGAACATGAAGATCATGACCCGGATGGGTTCGGCGGTCCTCGATGTCCTGGGCAGCGACGGCGCGTTCGTGCCGTGCATGCACACGGTGGGCGCCCCGCTCGAGCCCGGCCAGGTCGACGTCACGTGGCCGTGCAACCCGACGGTCAAGTACATCGTGCACTTCCCCGAAGAGCGCTCGATCTGGTCGTACGGCAGCGGATACGGCGGCAACGCGTTGCTGGGCAAGAAGTGCCTGGCGTTGCGCATCGCATCGACGATGGCGCGCGACGAAGGCTGGCTGGCCGAGCACATGCTGATCATGGGCGTCACCGAGCCGAACGGCACGAAGACCTACGTCGCAGCGGCGTTCCCCAGCGCATGCGGCAAGACCAACTTCGCGATGATCGAGCCGCCACCGTCGTTCGCTGACGCGGGTTGGAGGATCACCACCGTCGGCGACGACATCGCGTGGATCAAACCCGGTGCCGATGGCTCGCTGAGGGCGATCAACCCGGAAGCCGGATACTTCGGCGTCGCACCTGGAACATCGATGGCGACCAACCCGAGCGCGATGGCCACGATCCGGGCCAACGCCATCTTCACCAACGTTGCACTCACCGATGACGGTGACGTGTGGTGGGAGGGCATGGACGGCGACGTGCCGGCCCACGTGATCGATTGGAAGGGCAACGACTGGACGCCGGGATCCGACCAGAAGGCGGCCCATCCGAACTCGAGATTCACCGTCCCGGCGGTGCAGAACCCGGTGGTCGACCCCGAGTGGGACAATCCCGCCGGCGTGAAGATCAGCGCGTTCGTGTTCGGTGGCCGTCGGTCGGGCACGATGCCGTTGGTGCACCAGTCGTTCAACTGGTCCCACGGCGTGTACCTGGCCGCGACGATGGGGTCGGAGACCACGGCCGCTGCCTTCGGCGAACAGGGCGTCGTGCGCCGCGATCCGTTCGCGATGTTGCCGTTCGCCGGGTATCACATGGCCGACTACTTCAACCACTGGTTGTCGTTCGGCCGCTCGATCGAGAACCCGCCACGCATCTTCGGAGTGAACTGGTTCCGCCGCGACGCCGACGGCCGATTCGTGTGGCCAGGATTCGGCGAGAACATGCGTGTGCTGCAGTGGATCGTCGCGAGGACGCAGGGCAAGGCCAACGGCCTCGAGAGCCCGATCGGCTGGATGCCGCGGTTCCACGACCTGGACTGGACCGGACTCGAGGACTTCTCCGAAGCCGACTACCTGCAGGCGATGTCGCTCGATCGCGCCGACTGGGACAGAGAGATCCTCTCGCACGACGAACTGTTCATCAAGCTCAACGACCGCATCCCGAAGGAGATGATCGCGATTCGCGATCTCACCTTGTCGGCGCTCTGGCGCTCCCCGAAGCACTGGGAGATGAACCCCGACCCGACCTGAGCTCGCAAGCGCGGCCACTCCTCACGGGCACTCGACACGGGGATCGAACAGACGTACGATCACGCGACCGAAACGAAAGGATCCGACCATGCCCACGATGATCTCGTACCGCCATGGAGTCCCGTCCTGGGTGGACGTCAGCTGTCCGGACGTCGAAGGCGGCGTTCGCTTCTACGCCGCCATCTTCGGCTGGGACGCAACACCCGACATGGGTCCCGACGCCGGCGGCTACCGCCTGTTCCTCCTCGACGGGCAGGTCGTGGCAGGCGCCGGCCCGCTCACCGAGGGCCACCCCTCGTGGACCACGTACATCAACATCACCGATGTCGACTCGGTCGCGGCGCGCGTGTCCGAACTGGGCGGCACGCTGGTGGTCGCTCCGATGGACCTCCCGAACGACAGCGGGCGCATGGCGTTCGCGCTCGATCCCACGGGAGGCTTCTTCGGTCTCCACCAGGCCGGAGCGAATCACTTCGGCGCCGCGGTCGCGAACGAGCCCGGTGCGCTCGCGTGGAACGAGCTCACCGTCAGGGACGTCGCAACCGCGACGGCCTTCTACGACGCGTTGCTCGGCTGGACCACGACCCCGATGGACCCGAGCGAGATGGCGGGATACCAACTCGCCAACGTGTCGGGACGACCGGTCGCAGGCGTGATGGCCATGGGAGACGACTTCCCGCCCGACATGCCGACCAGCTGGACGACCTACTTCGCAGTGTCCGACATCGCCGACACGCTGGCGCGGTCCACCGCGGCAGGGGGCTCCGTGGTCACCCCGACGTTCGACACCCCGGTCGGGCAGATGGCCGTTCTGCAAGACCCGGGTGGCGCCGTGTTCGCCGTCGGCCGGTTCACCGCGATCGACGATCCGAACGAGTGGCCGGCCTGAACCGAGGCCGGCCCAGAACCTGACCGAATCCGGCCCGGACGAACCTAGACGAGCGCGGCCGGATCGAACGCAAACCCGCTATACGCCCTGCGCGTGATCTCGACAACCTCGCCGGCGTGGAGCACGAAGGTGCGCGATGGTTTCTCGACATCCCCGCCTGCGGTCAGGATCGCCCACACGGTGCCGTCGGCCGCCAGCTGAGCATCGAGCCCGGCGGTGCTGCTGTAGCCATCGGCGCCGAGGCCCGGCACGGTGCCGTGCCACACGATGACGGCCGTCGGGTCGGTGGCGTTCAGGTCGATGGCTTCGACCTGGATGTCGCCGCTCCCGACGGGCTGTCCTGGCGCAGCGCTTTCGGCCCCGGCGCCCAGACTTGCACACAACCTGGCGACGACGACGATGCCCGCTCCGACGAACCGAGGAGGGCCGACGATGTCACCTTGGGTCGAACACGTCGACACCAACGTCATCAGCCGCCCCGGGCGCTCGAGGTCGATGACCTGCCATTTGGCCTTCTCGATGTGGTAGCTGTCACCAAGAGCTACGTAGCGGCCGTCATCGCTGATGTCGTCGACGATCATCTCGCCTCCCGCATAGACCACGCCGTTGCCATCGAACCAGATCTGTTCCCGATCGCTGTCGCGGGTGAACACGATCTGCGGCGCTCGGCCAGGGCTGGCCGGGTCGAATGTCACGAGCTCCCAACGCGTGCCCGGATCACCCCACTTCGATCCCGACGGGCACACATCGCGGGTCGCCACCACCACCCCTGCAGGGGTCACACCGATCGAACGAACCTCCGTCAACCCGGGTGCCAGTGCCGAGGAATCTGCGCCGTCTTCGCGGAACAGCAGTCGGTTGCGGCAACGACCGTCGGGTTGGGGTTCAGCGAGGGTCAGGATCGATCCGTCAGCCAATGGGGGAGGCGCCAGCAGCCGCTCCATCTCGTCGCCGGACAGCGCGCCGACTGCCCTGCCATCGGCGTCGAACCGGTCGATGGCGAAGAACGGTGGCTCATCGATGTATCGGCGCGCCACGTAACCGGCGACGAGCGTAGGGTGACCTGGGCCTGTCACCGCCATGCCAGTCGCAAGGGCATCGACCCACTGTCGCGCCAGTCCTGCGGCCTCGTCCGACAGGAGTCCCGGACCGACCGAATAGGTGCGAAGACAACCCTCGAGCGCGTCACGCAGGTAGATCGTGATCGAGCCGAGCGGTGGGTCGCCGACAGCGATCGACACCGCCTGGAGGTTGTCGATCGTGATGGCCCGACCGTCTGCGAGCGCGCCATCCAGCAAAGACGGGTCGCCGGCTTCATCGAGGACCTGATACACCGCGAACGGCGAGTCCGCATCTCCCCAGCGCGCCCCGCGAAAGCCGCCAGACGACTCGATCGTCGCTGGGCCAGGTAGCGAACCGTCGACGAGGCTGGGCGGAGCCTGCGGTCGGGTCAGGCACACCGACAACCTCTCGTCAGCCCCGGTCACGGTGAGGCGGGCGCAACCTGTCGCGTCACCAGGTTCAGTCAGGCACATCTCGTAGGTGCCAGCCGGCGTCACCACCGGAACCTCGACCGACACAGGTTCGTTCGAGATTCGACCTTGGCACGCCGGGTATGTGACATCGCTGCCACCCCCGTCCGGCGTGACCCACCGTCCGCCGACGATCTGCGCCACCATCGTCGGTTCGGTGTCGAGCAGTGTGGCAGTCACGATGTCGAGACACCGCCGCTCGACCACGCCGTCCGGCGTGATCGTCACCATGCCACCAGCAGCAACCGTCGCCGGCTCGGCCGTCGCCCGGGTGGTTCCTTCGGGCTGGACGATGGTCGACAGCGCGGTCTCCGCTGCCGTCGGCGGGGGCGACGAGGTCGCCGGGCTGGTGTCGGCCTCAGAGATCGTGGTGTCAGGTGGTGCGATCACGGCGGAGTCGTCTCCTCCTCGGATCGAGATGGCAATGAGACCCACCACGAGCACCGCCGCCGCAGCCGAGGCGATGACCCAACGCCTCTGGGGCGCGACTCGATCGTTACCGGCCAGGGTCACGAGGGTGGGCGATGGTTCGCCCTGATGGCGACGGAGGAACTCCGCGCCTTCTGCGTCCACATCGACGGTGGCGGCAACGCGATCGACAGACGACCGAGCCATCACCGCGAGGCGGCGGTCGAGCGAACGATCGTCAGGCATCAGTGATGTCTCCTCGTGATCGAAGCGCGTTACGGGCTTTCGACAGCGCTGACTTGACGGTGCCCGGGGAGATCTCGAGGGCTTCTGCGATGTCGACCACTGACAGATCCTCGGCATAGTGGAGCGTGACGATCACCCGTTGGCGAAGCGGGAGGGCCGCGACCAAGCTCATCCACCCGTCGCCTTCCATCTCGATTCCGGCCGATCCGACAACGGGCCTGCGGGCGAGACGTTCGACGGCACGACGTTGGGCGTCGCGGGAGCGATGGTGGTCGATCAGGAGATTCGCCATCACTCGCGCCAACCACGCGCCGACATCCTGGTAGCCGGCCACGGATTCCCAGTGCCGGTGCAACCGCAAGAACGCCTCGTGGGCGAGATCGCGGGCGACCTCGCGGTCGCCCGCCATCGTCTCCCCCAACGCGACCAGACGCGCGACATGCTGGCGGTAACAGTCCTCGAACCCGGTCACGGCCA
>JAYSLK010000289.1:0-10581 GCA_043725585.1 Actinomycetota bacterium | reverse complement strand
TAGCCTCGGAGCCATGTCAGACATCGTGCAGTACGAGGTCCACGGACGTGTCGGTGTCATCACGCTGAACCGCCCCGAAGCCCGCAATGCGGTGAACGGCGACGTCGCGTCGGGTGTCGAAGCCGCCATCGACCAATTGGAAGCAGATCCCGAGGTGTGGGTCGGCGTCCTCCGCGCCAACACCGAGGGTCAGGACAAGCCCGTGTTCTGCGCGGGAGCCGACCTCAAGGCGATCAATTCCGGCCAAGCTGGCGCGCTGAACACCAGACGAGGCGGCTTCGCCGGCTTCGTCTATCGAGAGCGCACCAAGCCCGTGATCGTGGCGGTCGACGGACTCGCAACGGCCGGGGGATGTGAGATCGTCCTGGCGGCCGATCTGGTGGTCGCGACCACCCGCTCGGCCTTCGGTCTGGCCGAAGTGAAGCGAAACCTCATCGCCGGAGCCGGCGGTCTGTTCCGGCTCCCACGCGCCATCGGGCAAGCGCCGGCGATGGAGATGATCCTCACCGGTGAACCGCTTCCGGCGACGCGCGCGTACGAACTCGGCCTGGTGGGCCGTCTGGTGGAGCCTGGTCAGGCGTTCGACTCGGCGATGGCGCTGGCGGCCCAGATCACGGCGGCGGCTCCGATGGCGGTGTGGGAGAGCCGAAAGGTGGTCCTTGCAGCCGCGTTCGAGGACGACGACACCCTGAAGCGAATGACGAACGAAGCGATGGGCAGAGTGATGTCGTCGGAGGACATCACCGAGGGCCTCACCGCCTTCATCGAAAAGCGCGCGCCCGAATGGAAGGGCCGCTGACCGCCGGCCCGCCGGGCCGCTCGTTCAACGGTCGAAGCGCTTCGACACGATGATCTTGCGCGCGGTGACACCCGCACGTTCATAGAGGTTCTTGGTCTCGCGGTCGCCCGGAAGGGCGAACGATTCGACGCACACGCCGCCGGTGGCTCGGATCGAGGCGATCGCCTCGGCCAGCAGCACATCGCCGAACCCGACCTCGCGAGCATCCGGCTGGACGTACACCTGCACCACCACACCCGTGGGCATCCCGGTGCGGTGGTGCAGTTGGAGGTAGCCGACCACTACCTCATCGATCGCTGCGACCCACACGCGGTGAGCGGTGTCGTCGAGCACGGTGCGCCAGTCCCCGACCGCTCGTTGCTCGGCCAACAGCGCGGCTCCCCCTCGAGCATCCACGAGGTTGACGCGCGCCTCGGCCTCCAACTCGGCCAGCTGCGCCAGATCGGTGTGCAGGGCGCGCCGGACACTCCAGCCGGTGGGGAACACCGAGAGCTCGGACTCGGTCATCGCTGTTGGAGCTGTTCGATCTTCGCAAGGATGGTCCGGCGCGAGCGATGGGCGACCTCGAATCGACGGATCGACTCGATCTCGCCGTGGTCCATGCTCCGTAACCGTTCGACGACGTGGATCGCGGCCAGGCTCTCGTAGTCGCGAATCGGCAGCCGATCTGCGGCCGGCACATCGGCCCCTTCTGCCCCTTCTGCCGCGTCTGCCGTGTCTGGAGCGGCCGACCTCACACCGGCCGCCGGCACGAGCGAGAGCACCGGGTGGGTGGGGCTCCGATCATCGGTCGGCGCAGCAGTGCTCGGAGCACCTTCGCGAGACGCCGCGACCCCTGCCTGCTTGGCCCGCTGCTGCTCAGCGATCCGTTTGGCGAGCTCACGCTGGCCGGTCTGAACGGCGAGCCGTCCGATGAACCGGGCAAGCTGCACCCGGTTCTCGAGCGCCTGACGACGCTGACGGGCTCGCTTGGGCACCTCCTCGCGCAGCACCAGAGCAGCACCCACCGGAGCGTAGAGCGCGAGATCGAGCACACGCTCGAACGATGGTCGCTCCTGGCTCGGGCGAGTTGCTTCGGCTGAGCCCCCCTGAGTGGCAGTCCGCAGATCGCGTGAGCCCGCGGGGATCGGAGCACCGACCACGGAATCAATCGGTTCAGCTGAAGAGCGGACAGTCATCGTCGCCGACCGGACACATCGGGGCGCTCTGACGGATGAGGAGGAAACACGTGGAACAGAGCCGCTCGTCGGCTCGTTTCGGCTGCAGCCGGTCCGCCGCTTCGCCTCGCTCCTCGATCTCTTCTTCGTCTTCGTTGGTCTCCTCGTCGGCCGCAACGAGTCGGTCCTTGAGGATGGTGTCGAGGTCGGCTTCGACATCGTCGGGAGCGATCATGTCGTCGTCGTCGTCTTCGTCCTCACTCGCCAGCGAACGGCGCACCGGACCGGCGTTGGCGGAGTCCTCTTCGTCGTCTTCGTCGACGAGTTCGAGGTCGTCGTCGGCGCCGAACTCCTCGTCGGGTTCCTCGAGCTCGCCTTCCAGCTCGTCCTCGTCGAGTTCGGCAACATCGAGATCGGGCTCGATCTCGACATCGTCGTCGAGTTCGATCTCTTCGTCCGGTTCCATCATCTCGTCGTCCTCGGCAGCCATCAGGGGAACCCTCTCGGTCTCGGTCGGTTTCGTCTATCCACGTGGGCCGGGGGCGGCGCACGTTCGTTCGTGTCGTTCGTCTCGTTCGTGTCGTTCGTTCGTCTCGTTCACTCGAGAGTGCACGCAACGGTCCGTGGGCCGCGGATGATACGAGGGCAACCTCCTGAGTGGCCCCACCTTCACCGTGACAGCGGTCACATGTGATGTGGATCTCGTGACACCACAGGAGATGGTCACGATCGGGTGACAGCTGACACGTGCGGACGGGCGAGATCAGGACGGACTGCGGGGAAAGCCTCGGCTCAACCGCCCCGTCGGTTCTCGGCGCGACGCTCGGCTTCCAAGCGTTCGAGCTCGGGGGCCGCCGTGGTGATGTGGGTCATCGCATCGGCGATCGCCGTGTGTCCCGCCTGCTCGCCGATGAGCCGGTGCATCTCGAGGGCTACACGTCGATACGCAGGATGACCCTGCGGCGACGAACGCAACTCGAGCATGTGGATCGCCTCACGCGCGTTGAACTGCATCGAGTACCGCAGTCGATACGCCATCGACACCGCGTAACTGGCCTGTTCGGGGAACTCGTCCTTCAGCGCGTCGTACAGCGCCGCCGATCGAGCCATTGCGTCGTCGAACACGTCCGCCACACCCGCCTCGTCCACGAGTTCGGGCCTCACGTACCCGTGATTGGGTGTTAGCCGTTGCCAGTCGATCGTCAGCATCCGATGGCGCTGCATGTCTCGAAAGGCGCCGTAGTCGCTGAGGACGTCGAAGCGGTAGTCGATCCGCTCGAACGCGCGACCCGGCTTGTGGCGCCGGTTCTCGCGTTCTCCCACGTACGCCTGGATGAGCGCAGAGCGCTCGGTCTGGGTCATCTGGCGCACTCGCTCGGCGATCTGGTGCTCGGGCAGGTTGCTGTGCGGGTAGCAGATCGCCGTCAGGAGCTTCTCCTCGGCGCCGGGGTCGTAGTCGACGAGCTCGACGAAGTCGGCCTGATCGACCGGCGTTTCGCCGAACAACGAACGCACGAGCGATCCCGATGTCTCGCGGGTGGTGGCGAGGTAGTCGACCCAGCGACCACCTCTGTCGGCGAGATCGACTCTGCGCAAGAAGCTCGGGATCACCTTGCGCAGCTCGTGCAGCATCAAGTCGGCGTAGTGCTGCGCCTCGGGCAACGGGTGTGCCTTCATGCGCAGCAAAAGCGCTTCGAATGCCTGACCGGACCCGTAGATGCCCACGTTCGACAACGACGACGCAGGCAGCACCCCACGAACGGCATCGAGTGCCTTGGCGCGTGTCGCTTGGCGATACACGAAATCGCTGTCATCAGGATCGCGCGGCACGGTGTCGCGGACATGGTCGGTCACCTTCGTCAGCAGCAAGCTGTATGCGTCGAACATGCGGTCCATGTCACCCACGTAGCGGGTGCCGAACCGGCTCGACAACAGGGCCGGATCACGGAAGTACCGGTAGCGGCCCCCGATCCGGGAGTCGTAGGAGATGTATCGGGTGCTCTGCTCGAGGTAGCTCATGAGCCGCCCCCACTCGAGGATCTTCGTGAGCAGGTTGGAGGCCTGCTCACACGCGAGATGAACGCCGCCGAGCTGAGCGACGGAATCGTCGCCGTACTCGAAGAACACCTTCTCGTACAGCTCCTCTGCCCGTTCGAGACCCATCGTCGCATCGACGGTCTGATCGCCTGCGATGTCGAGCTCTCCGACGAACTCGTCGAGGAACAAGCGGCGCAGGCTCTTCGGGCTGCGGCTGTAACGAGCGAACAGCGCCCCCTTCACCACCTCGGGGAGGTTGACCAACGCGAACACAGGTCCGTCGAGATTGGTGAAGTACCGCCGCAGGATGTCTGCTTCGGTGGGCGTGAACTCCTCGGGGACGTAGACCGTCACAACACGACACCCTAGAAGCTGGCCATCCCGCAGACCGGGATCTCCACGCCCATGTCCGCGATGGTTCGCTTCGATGGGAACGGTACTCGAACGCCGCCAGACGGCACGGGCGCGCCGCCGACCGTCAGAGCACCGACGCGGCCTGCGGGCGCAGCTGAAAGGCCGCCGCAACCGAGTCGAGCATCCCGGGCGACGCCCACAGATCGATCACCGACATCGCCATCGCCTTGGCGCCGTCGAGCACGGCGAGATCGCCTTGTTCACTACGGGCCCACTCGGCGAAGGCCTCCGTGTGGATCGGCACACCATCGGCTGCCACCTTGATCATCGGATGGATCGACGGCACGAGGTAGCTGATGTTGCCCATGTCGGTCGACCCGACCACCGCTCGCCCGATGGCGCGCGGATCGTGCACGGTGCGCCCGAGACGGGCCGCATTGGTGACGTACGACTGAACCATCGGGCCGTTGTCGACCATGTCTGCGTACGTGACACCTTGCCATCTGGTCGTGCACGTGCAGCCCGTCGCCGCAGCCGACGCCTCGAGGCACGCGAGCACCCGCTGTTTCAGCGGCTGCAACGACTCGATCGTGGGCGACCGCACCATCCACGTCATCGAGGTCTCGGCCGGCACGATGTTCGCCTTGTCGCCGGCCTTGGTGAACACACCGTGGATGCGCTCGCTCGGCAGCATGTGCTGACGGAGGGCGGCGACGTTCATGTATCCCAACACCGCAGCATCGAGAGCGTTGCGGCCCTCCTGCGGAGCGGCGGCGGCGTGTGCCGCCTTGCCGTGGTAGTCGACGTACATCTCCTGCACGGCGATGCAGTCCATGCGGATCAGATCGGCATCGGCGGGGTGCACCATCATCGCCGCCGAGAGTCCGTCGAAGGCGCCCTTGCGCGCCATCAGGATCTTGCCGCCGCCACCTTCTTCGGCGGGGGTTCCCATGATCCTGACTCGCCCGCCACAGTCGTCTGCGAGCACCGCGGCCGCCAGGCCAGCGCCCAGGCCAGCGGTCGCGATGACGTTGTGACCGCATGCATGGCCGATGCCCGGCAGAGCGTCGTACTCGCAGAGCACGGCGACCTCCGGGCCGGCTCGGCCTGCCCGAGCCTCGAACGCTGTGTCGACGCCGTAGGCGTGGCGCACCGGCGCGTGACCCGCGTCGTCGAGGATGTCCGTCAGCAGATCGTGGGCGAACACCTCTTGGTAGTTGAGCTCGGGATGTGCGTGGATCTGATGACTGGCATCGATCAGCCGGTCCGACAGCCGATCCACCTCGGCACACACGCGACGCTTCAGGTCGTCGAGAACCGCAGAGTGAGCGGGCGGGTTCGCTGCGGGGTTCGCTGTGTCGGTCACGGCCTCGACGCTACACACACACGACGACGGCGTCCGGTTCGACCTCCAACCGAACGGTTCGGCTCGCACCCAGCGCGACGCCGTCGGCCCACACGTCGACGGGTCGCTCGAACGTTCGCGAGACGCTGGCGGTCTGGCGAACCGAGATGGCCGGATGCGGCAGATGCGCTCCGGCCGGCAATCGACGCTTCGCTCGCCAACGGTCGCGCATCGACATCGTCGGCGACACCTCCAGCAGGTCGAGCCGGCCGTCGTTGGGGTGGCCGCGTGGCGTGACGTCCCAGTCGCCGATGAACTCGGCGTTCATCGCGGCCAGGATCGGGCCGCGCCACCACGATCGACGGGCGACGACGTGCGCGACCGCCCAGCTGGTCGAGTCGTCGAGATCGACGCGAACCAGATCGACGAGGAGCAGTGCCACATCACCGTCGAGCCGACGCACGTCTCCGCTTCCACCCACCGCTCGCATCAGCGAACCGCCCAACAGCGCAACGACAGGCAATGCTGCCGATGCCGACCTGGCGACGTTCACCAGGAGATGCAGCTCGCCATCGGAGTGCACGCGAACGGCGCCGACCGGTAGAGGTCCGACGGTGCCCCACGGCTCACCCTTGCGGATCGTCATCGCGCACCACATCGCTCGCAGCCTCGACCTCGCCCGCGTCCACCGAGACCTCGATGGCGCTCGACGCCGACACCACGCCGCGGAACAGAGCCTCCGCCGCCCGGTCGGCGCTGCGCCGCGTGTCACGGTTCGGGGCGATGAGCGCCAACTGACGGAGCACGTCGATCAGTTGCTTGGTCGTGCGCACGAAGTCGCCGCCGGTGAGCTCCTCGTGCTCGACGACATCGGCGAAGCCCTCCCCAGCGGCCCACGCGAACGCGATCGCGATGAACGTCGGATCAGGTGCGCGGTGGAGCGAGAGGCCGGCCTGTTCCTCGATGTCCTGGAGCTCGAGGCTGATGGTGATGATGCTCATCCATCGCTTCTTCGCCTCCGGGCTCGGGAACCATGGTCGCGGCGGCGGGTCGGGACTGCGGTGCTCGTAGACGAACACCGACACGACAGCGGCAAGCACCGCCGGTTCGAGATCGTCGAACAAGCCACGACGGAGGCACTCGACGATCAGCAGATCGCATTCGTGGAACGTGCGCGACAGCATCGTGCCGGCTTCGGTGAGTGACCACCCGTCGACATACCCCCAGTTCTCGAGGATGCGCAGCACCCGGTCGAAGTCGCGAGAGATGGTCTGGCTGCGCCCACGCATGCGCTGCTGCAACTCGTCGACCTCGCGCGCCACACGGTCGGCCTGGGCAGCTGCCGTCAGTCGGTCGGCGAGATCGGGGTCGTCCTCCACCGGATGACCGTCGGTGATGTCGGGTCCCACGTCGCTGCGTCCTCGACGGCGGTACGGTCGCACGTCGGCCCGCATCAGCCGCTGCACGACCTCGCGTTGGAAGTCCTGACGGTTGGGGGCGAAGTCGGTCGGCATGCTGATCCTGCCGATCGCCTTGGGCGGCTCGTCGAAGTCGAGATCGCTCAGCTGGATCGGGTCGCGCCGGGTGGTGAGTGCGCTGATCCGCATCCCGCCCTTTCGGTGCGCCGTGGCCAACACCGCCACCCGTCCGGCGTAGCGCCCCTTCTCGACGTAGACGATGTCGCCAGGCTTCAACTTGAGCAACGCCAGCTCGATCGGATTGTCGCGGCCGATGGTCACGTGATGGTCGTCGCGTCGGTCGCCGCCCTCGCTGCCCCGCTTGAGCAGGCGGCGGTACTCGTCGAGATCGCCGTACGGACTGCGCGCCGCATCGCTGAGGTCGCGCAGGTGCTGCTGGCGGCGCTCGAGCCTCGATTCGATCTTCACCACATCACGATCGGCCTGGTACTGGGCGAACGACAGGTTGAGCAGATGGTGAGCCCGTTCGTTCGTGTAGGCGCGCACGAGGTTGGTCGCCATGTTGTAGGTGGGCCGAAAAGCCGAGTTGAGATGGAACGATCGGCTGCTCACCAGCGCAGCGACCTGGTCGAAGGGCACGAACGGACTCCACAGGACGATGGCATTGCCGAGGTCGTCGATGCCGCGTCGGCCCGCCCGTCCGGTGAGCTGGGTGTACTCGCCCGGGGTCAGCGTTGCGTGGTGATCACCGGTGAACTTGGTGAGCTTTTCGATCACGACGCACTTCGCGGGCATGTTGATGCCGACGGCGAGGGTCTCGGTCGCGAACACCACCTTCACCAGACCCTCGACGAAGCACGCCTCTACGACCTCCTTGAAGGGCGGCACCATGCCGGCGTGGTGAGCTGCGACGCCGGCCTCCAACTGCGCCGAGAACTGCCCGTAGCCGAGCACCGCGAGATCGCCCGGCTCCATGGTGCCCAACCGGGTGTCGACGATCGCCCGGATGCGATCGCGTTCGTCACCGGTCGTCAGGCGGGTCCCGGCCGCAAGCACCGAGCGCGCCGCTTCGTCGCACTGGTTGCGACTGAAGATGAAGTAGATCGCCGGCAGCATCCCCTGGCGCTCCAGCAGGTCGACCACCTCGAGCCGCGACGGTGTGTACAGCTTGCGCCTGCCCTGGGTGTTCTTGCGGTTCCGACCTCCGCGCGGCGCCCGCATCGCCTCGCTGTCGAGCCGCATCGCGTCGCCGTTCGACCGCCCATTCACCATCACCGGAAGCAGGTGGGTTCGGTCGTGGGTCTTGTCGCCCACGTAGTAGAGGTTCTCGAGGCGCACCGGCCGTCGCTCTTCGACGACGGCGGCGGTGGGACCGCGAACGGTGCTGATCCAATCGGTGAGCTCCTGCGCGTTGCTCACGGTGGCCGACAGGCAAACGAGCCGCACGGACGCCGGCAGGTGGATGATCACCTCCTCCCACACCGGGCCGCGATACGCATCCTGCAGGAAGTGCACCTCGTCGAGAACCACGACGTCGAGTTGATCCAACGCCGAACTGCGCGCGTAGATCATGTTCCGGAGCACCTCGGTGGTCATCACCACCACGGGGGCATCGCCGTTGATCGAGTTGTCGCCGGTGAGCAGTCCCACATGGTCGCGGCCGTACCGCGCCACCAGGTCGTGGTACTTCTGGTTCGACAGCGCCTTCACCGGTGCGGTGTAGAACGCCCGCCGACCGGCGAGCCGCGCCGACTCGATCGCGTACTCGGCGACGACGGTCTTGCCGCTCCCCGTTGGCGCCGCGACGAGGACCGAGCGCCCCTCGTCGAGCGCGTCGAACGCCCGTAGTTGAAACCCGTCGAGCGGGAAGTCGTACTGCCGGATCAGCTCCGACCGGTCGGCTCGCACGGGGTCAATCGTGTCACGCTGCGGGCGTCGCCGACGCGGCGCGCTTGCGCTTCGAGCGTTGCACCAACCAACCGATCAGCACGGACAACATGTAGAAGACGGACATCGGCAGGGCGAGCGCCAGCATCGAGTACGGGTCGCCCGAAGGAGTGATCACCGCGGCGATGACGAAGCACACCATGATCGCGTAGCGCCAGCCCTTGAGGAGCGTCTGCGGCGTCACCATGCCGATCAGTTGCAGGCCCACCAGGAGCACCGGGAACTGGAACGCGATGCCGAAGGCCGCGATCATCAGGCCGACCAGTCGGATGTACTCGCCGACTCGGAAGTTGGCTTCGACACCGGCTCCGGCCCACGAGATCAAGAACTCAAGAGCCTTCTCGAGCGTCCAGAACGCCAGGAACCCGCCGAGGGCGAACAGCAGGACCGACGATGCGATGAACGGGATCGCGTACTTCTTCTCCTTGGCGTGGAGGGCGGGGACGACGAAGCGCCACACCTGCCACAACAGCACCGGCAACGCCAGGATGATGCCGCCGTACGTGCTGATCGACATGCGCGTGCTGAGGCCTTCGAGCGGACTGATGAACTGCAGGCTGGGGGTGCAGTTGAGATCGGGCCGGTCGGCGCACAGGTTCTCGTAGGGACCCCGGAGGAACTCGAGCACCTGGTTGTAGAACGCGACGACGATGATGATGCCGATCACGACGGCGAGCAGCGAACGGATGATGCGGGTGCGGAGCTCGGCCAGATGCTCGAACAGCGTCATCCGGTCATCGGGCGTCTCGATCTTCGGCGGCGGAGTCGATGAGTGCTTGAACGGTGTCTTCACCCGGTCGCCGATCCCTGATCGTCGTGTGCGAGCTCAGCTTGAGCGTTCGCCTCCCGATCGGCCGCAGCCTTCGCCGCCGCCTTCGCAGCCCGGGCAGCCTTTGCCTTCGCAGCCCGGGCAGCCTTTGCCTTCGCAGCCTGTGCGGCCTGCGCGGCCTGCGCCGCCTCGTCGTGCTCTACCGGTGGTGCGTCTGCCGTCAGTCTGTTTGGTGTCGCCGTGTCTGGCGTCGCCGTGTCTGGCGTCGCCGCATCTGCCGTCGCCGCATCTGCCGTCGCCGCAGCTGGCTTCGGCGCAGAGGCCGAGGACGTGCCGGAAAACAGACCGTCGAGCGGTCGCATCTTCTGGCCGCCCGAGATCACCTTCGACTCGAATGGCTTGTGCTCGTCGCTCGGTGCGGTGGCCGCCTGCGCAACCGACGGTGCACGCGGCGGCGCAGCGCCGGCAGCTGCATCGAGTGACTGATCGACGGCCCCGTCGGGGCTGCCGCCGATGGACGCCTGGGGCGACTCCTGGGGCGACACGGCAGCCGGGGTCGGGTCGGTGATCGATCGGAGTGCCGAGGCCGCCTCCTGCATGGGATTCATCACATCGAGCGATGCAGCCTGCTTGAACAGATCGGCGGTCTCGCGCATCTCCCGCATCGGCTCGTCGAGTGCCTGCTTGAGCTCGGTCTGGAACCCCGTGGTGACCTTCTTGAACTCGGCGTAGGTCTTGCCGAACTTCCGAATCGC
>JAYSLK010000288.1:0-2119 GCA_043725585.1 Actinomycetota bacterium | reverse complement strand
TCGGTGAGCTTGGTCTCGATCTCCTTGAGATCCGGCGGTGTGCCCATGCGCTTGATGCGCAGGCGGGCGCCGGCCTCGTCGATGAGATCGATGGCCTTGTCGGGAAGGTGGCGGTCGCTGATGTAGCGGTCGGACAAGTTGGCCGCGGCGACGATCGCCTGATCCGTGATCGTGACCCGGTGGTGCGCTTCGTACTTGTCGCGTACTCCCCTCAGGATCTCGATGGTGTGGACGAGCGTGGGCTCTTCCACCTTCACCGGTTGGAAGCGGCGTTCGAGAGCAGCGTCTTTCTCGAGGTGCTTGCGGTACTCGTCGGTCGTGGTGGCGCCGATGGTCTGCAGTTCGCCTCGAGCCAGCATCGGCTTGAGGATCGATGCGGCGTCGATCGCGCCTTCGGCTGCGCCGGCGCCGACGAGGGTGTGGATCTCGTCGATGAACAACACGATGTCGCCGCGGGTCTTGATCTCTTTCAGCACCTTCTTGAGGCGCTCCTCGAAGTCGCCGCGGTAGCGGCTGCCGGCGACGAGCGCTCCGAGGTCGAGGGTGTACAGCTGCTTGTTGCGGAGTGTGTCGGGGATGTCGTTGGACACGATCTTCTGGGCGAGGCCTTCGACGATGGCAGTCTTGCCGACACCCGGTTCGCCGATGAGCACGGGGTTGTTCTTGGTGCGGCGGCTGAGGATCTGCATCACGCGCTCGAGCTCGCGCTCGCGGCCGATCATCGGGTCGAGCTTCTTCTCACGTGCGAGCTGGGTGAGGTTGCGGCCGAACTGGTCGAGGATCTGGCTGTTGCCCTTGTCGCCCTGCTCTTCCTTGGGCGTCGCTGCACCGCCCGACGCGGCTGCCTGCGGCTCGCCCTTGCCCTGGCCGCCTTGATAGCCGGAGAGGAGCTGGATGACCTGTTGGCGAACCCGGCTGAGGTCGGCGCCGAGCTTCACGAGCACCTGGGCGGCGACACCCTCGCCCTCACGGATGAGGCCGAGCAGGATGTGCTCGGTGCCGATGTAGTTGTGGCCGAGCTGGAGCGCTTCACGCAACGACAGCTCGAGCACCTTCTTGGCTCGCGGCGTGAACGGGATGTGACCCGATGGCGACGAACCGCCCTGGCCGATGATCTCTTCGACCTGGCTGCGCACGGCCTCGAGCGAGATCCCGAGCGACTCGAGCGCCTTGGCAGCGACACCTTCGCCTTCGTGGATGAGGCCGAGCAGGATGTGTTCAGTTCCGATGTAGCTGTGGTTCAGCAATCGTGCTTCTTCTTGTGCCAGCACGACCACCCGACGAGCCCGATCGGTGAAGCGTTCAAACATGACGGAAGTGTATCGGGGGGTTCCAGGAGCAACGTGGCAGAAGGGGAGGGCCATCAGGCCTATTCGTCGTGACACTTGTGACGCGTGCGACGGGAATATCCAGGGCGTCGTTCGTGCTGGGGACCCGGCCTGACCTAGCCTGATCACCCATGGCGCAGCTGCCGTTCTTCACGCTCCCGGGCATGCCGGGCGACGTCGAACGCATCGAGGCCGCGCTCGTGCAGTCGGTGCGCACTCCCGATGCGTATCTCAACGAGATCGCCTCCCATCTCATCGTCGCCGGCGGAAAGCGCCTGCGCCCGGTGCTGACGTTGGTGGCAGCGCAGATCGCTGACGGTCCGTCCAGCGACGATGCTGTCCAGGGGGGTATCGCCTGCGAACTCGTGCAGACCGGCTCGCTGTACCACGACGACGTGATGGACGAGGCTCCCACTCGACGCGGCGTCGAGACCGTGAACGCCAAGTGGGGCAATCTCCAGGCGATCCTCGCCGGCGACTTCTTGCTCTCGCGTGCGTCGGAGATCGCAGCGTCGCTCGGCACCGAGGTGGCCGGTTTGCTCGCCCGCACGATCGGTCGGCTGTGCGCAGGCCAGATCGAAGAGCTGCGCCACACGTACAACGCAGCGCGACCCGAGTCGTCGTATCTCGCGTCGATCGCCGGCAAGACCGCGTCGCTGTACGCCACGTCGGCGCGCATCGGCGGCATCGTTGCCGGCTTCGACCGCCCCACGGTCGACACCCTCACCGAGTACGGCGAGGCCTTCGGGATCGTCTTCCAGATCGTCGACGACCTGCTCGACATCACCGCC
>JAYSLK010000287.1:0-3747 GCA_043725585.1 Actinomycetota bacterium | reverse complement strand
GGCTCGATCGAGCTCCACGGCCGACCGCTGCGGCTGGTCACGAAGCCCGGCGGGTTCGGCGTCGCGGGTACCTTGGCCGATGCGCTGGCCGATGTGCTGGGGGATGTGCTGGGGGATGTGCTGTGACCACGCTCGCGATCACCATGGGTGATGCATCGGGGGTCGGGCCCGAGATCGTGCTCCGCCGTCATGTCTCGCACGGCCTGGGCGACATCGTGGTGTACGGCGACCTCGAGATCCTCCGCCATGGTGCACGGGTGCTCGGACTCGACGTCGAGCCCGAGCGCGACATCGTGGCAGTCGGATCGCCCGAACACCGCGTGGCCGGCCGGTTGAACGTGATCGACCTCGGCCATCTCCGCGCCGCGCAGCATCGGCCCGGCCAACTCGATGCCGCTGCGGGTGCCGCGGCTCGCGCCTACGTGGTGGCGGCCACGCGCGACGCGCTCGCAGGGAGAGTCGCTGCGATCGTCACACTGCCGATGAACAAGGAGGCGACGCAGCTGTCGGATCCGACGTTCGTCGGACACACCGAGCTGATCGCGGCCGAGTGCGGTGTTGCCCGCTACTCGATGATGCTCGCAGCCGGCGACCTGGCGGTGACCCATGTGAGCACCCACGTCTCGCTCCGCGAGGCGATCGAGCGCGTCACCACCGAGCGAGTGCTCGAGGTGATCCGGCTCACCCACACGACGCTGGCCCAGTTCGTGACGGTCGGTCAGCAGCCGCGCATCGCCGTGTGCGGACTGAACCCGCACGCAGGCGAGCACGGGTTGTTCGGATCCGAGGATGCCGAGCGGATTGTCCCCGCGATCGAACTGGCGCGGGCCGAAGGCATCGATGCCAGCGGACCGCACCCCGCCGACACCGTGTTCCACCAGGCCGTCCATGGCAAGCGCTTCGACGCGATCGTGTGCATGTATCACGATCAGGGTCACACCCCGATGAAGCTCCTCGCGTTCGAGAGCGGCGTCAACATCACGATCGGTCTGCCGCTGATCAGGACCTCGGTCGACCATGGCACCGCGTTCGACATCGCGTGGCGCGGCGTCGCATTCACCGAATCCCTGCAGCACGCGATCGACTGGGCGCGCAAGCTCACGGGCTGACCGTCGCTCACGTCCGGCGTTCTGTCACGGCCCGCCGTTCGAGCCGGGCCTCCGGCAGCAATACCAGCGAAGACACCACGATGAGGGCAGCGGCCATCCAGGCGACCGTCTCGAGATCGGACCGCTCGATCACCAAGAAGCCCAGGATCGGTGCCGCGACGGCGCGGATCCCCGTGAAGAACGTGTGCAGCCCCATGTAGTCGGCCACTCGACCGGGCGGCGCGAACTTGGTGACCCACAGCGACCACATCAGGTCGCCACCCGCGCTGCCGATGCCGAACGCAACAGCACCCAGGATGAGCCCGAGGCTCGAGGACCCCGAGAAGAACGCGGCGACGTACAGCGCGAACAGCAGGTTCACCATGATGCGGGCCGAGAAGAACGACATCCGGTCGAACAGGTGGCCGAACAACGGCATGCAGACCAATCGCACGGCCGAGGGGACCGTCACCGTGAGCATCACGATCTTCGCCGCATCCGCGTTCACGCCGTAGATGGGCCGCGCGAGATACTCCACCCGCAACGGCAACAACATCAGGTTGCCGAATCCCATCAACATCCAGGCGATGAGCGTGAGGCGCAGTTGGCGGTCCTCGCCCAGCAGGTGGAAATGGGGGAGCGGCGATGAGCGGCCCTCGACGTGGTCGAGTGCTCTCGAGGGGACCTTCGCCTGGCACATCGCGACCGCGATCATCGCCACGCTGGCCACCGCGAACAACTGCCACCACTGTCCCGGAGACGCCTTCAGGTACGCCCCCATCGCGAACCCCGAGAGCGCACTCACGGCGACGCGCACCGCCATACCCCGACCGACTCGTCTGCCGCGATCGACGCTCGGGAAGTTGCCCTCGTACGTCGCCGTCAGGAGCGGGATCGGCGCGCTGATCGCGGCCACGCCGATGATCGACCCGATCACCATCAGCTCGAGCGCACCGCTGGCAGCGAGCGCGAACCCGGCGGCACCGGCCACGCTGATCCAGGCTGCGACCACCATCACCGGGCGACCGGAGCGTCGAGCGAACGACGTCACGAATGGCGACGAGACGAGTCCGACGCCCGCTGCAGCGGCGATCAGCCCCTTCACCCAGCCCTGTGCCTCGAAGCGGGTGATCGCGACCGTGAGCACGATGGTCGACTCCACCGGAACGAGCACGCCCGACGGAATGGACCGGATGACATCGATCACCTGGGTGCGGCGCACGATCTCGGGATCGTCGCTCGGCGGTGCCGTCATCACCCGAGGCGTCGCAGTGCGGTTTCGGGCTGCGACGATCTGGTCACCACCACCAACGCGTCGACGACCCAACACCCTGCGCCGCTGACGATCGCTGGATTGATGTCGAGCTCTTGGATCGCAGGATGGTCGAACGTGAGGTGCGACACGCGAGTGATCGCATCGACCAGGGGTTCGGCGTCGATGCCGGCCGCTGCCAGGGCGGCGCCGACACGAGACGTCTGCACCAGGTTCGCCGCCGCGGCGCGAGACACGGGAGCGAGTCTGCTCTGCTCGTCGCCGATCGCGTCGGCCATGTTCCCGCCGAGTCCGACCGTGATGACCGAACCGAGGCGCGGGTCGGAGGTGCACCGAATTCGAACGTCCACGCCGGGTGTCACCATCCGCTGCACCGTGATGTCGTCGGCGTCGGAGCCCAAGCTGTCGCGCATCACGGTGACGGCGTCTCGTACCGCCTCGGCGTCGGCGATGTCGAGCGCGATGCCCGCTTCGGCGGACCGACCGGCGTGTCGCCGCGCGGCCTTCAAGCTCACCGGGAAGCCGATGCGCTCGGCCACCGTGATGATGTCGTCGATGGTGAGAGCCTCTGCGAACTCCGTCGGTGGCGACCGCAGACCGTATGCACGGAGGAGCACGTCGACGTCGTCCATCGATGCCGTCGTGGCTCCTGCATCGAGCGTTCGGGTGAGGACGGCGGCTGCCGCAGCGCCGTCGATGCTGTCCGGCTCCGACAGCGTCGCCTCCGCTTCGGTGTCGAGCCAGCGTCGGTAGGCGGCCATGTGGCCGATGACCGCGGCGGCTGGTTCGGGGAACGAGAACGACGGGACCCGCGATCCGGTGCAGATGGGTCCGTCGCTGCGGCCCAGCATCACCGCTACCACCGGCTTGGTCGCTCCGGCCGCAGCAGCATCGATCGATCGTGACGGAGCCCGCGCCGAGACGATCGGGGGTGCATGCACGACCAGCAGGGCATCGATGCCCGGGTCGGCGAGCGCCGCCTCGATCGCTGGCCCGTAGTCGTCGATGTCGGAGCGCCAGTCGAGCGGCAGCGGTGCAGGAACCACGTCGAGCCCGACCGCTTGCAACGCTGCCTCGGCGAGGACTCCAGGGCTGCGCGAGTTGGTGAGGATCGCCACACGCGGGCCGGCGGGCACCGGCTGGCAGGCGAGCACGCGGGCGGTGTCGAGCATCGCCCTCACCGTGGGCACCTCGATCACACCCGCCTGGTGGTACAACGCGTCGGCGGCCGTGCCGAGCGCCGCGTCGCCCGTTCGCACGGCCACGATCGGACGGCGGCGCGAAACCCGACGGGCGATGCGCGCGAACTTGCGCGGGTTGCCGAAGCTCTCGGTGTAGATGGCGATCACGGTGGTGCGCTCGTCGTCTTCCCAGAACTGGAGGAGG
>JAYSLK010000286.1:0-10726 GCA_043725585.1 Actinomycetota bacterium | reverse complement strand
AACGCCCACATCCCCGCCGGCCAGCAGGTCGCGATGGTGGGCGAGACAGGGTCGGGCAAGACGACGCTGGGCCGACTGGTGGCCCGGCTCGCCGATCCGACTGCCGGCGTGGTGAGGATCGGCGGCGTGGCGCTCACCCAGGTGTCGAACCTCGAGCTGCGCAGCCGGCTCGTCGTGGTGCCGCAAGAGCCGTTCCTCTTCGACGGCACGATCGCGGCGAACCTCGGATTCGCCCGCCCGTCGCTGTCACCTCGCGAGGTCGAACAAGCCGTGGTCGATCTCGATCTGGGCGACTGGTTGGAGAGCTTGCCCGACGGACTCGACACCGACGTCGGCCAACGCGGTTCGGCGTTGTCTGCGGGGGAGCGCCAGTTGGTCGCGCTCGTCCGTGCGTCGCTCGTCGACCCCGATGTCTTGGTGCTCGACGAAGCGACGTCGTCCGTCGACGCGCTCACCGAGGTGCGGCTCACCCGTGCACTCGACAAGCTGGCCGTGGGTCGGACCACCATCTCGATCGCACATCGTCTGTCCACAGCGGCACGAGCAGATCGAGTGTTGGTGCTCGAGCACGGACGTTTGGTGCAGGACGGCGCACACGCCGACTTGGTCGCCGTCGAGGGACCGTACGCCCGGATGTACGAGGCATGGGTGGCGGCAACGACGTCGACGTGACGACCCAGCGCGACGCCCTCTGGCCCACGCGCTCGCGCCGTCGCTTCAGAGGGTGGGGTCGACCAGCACTTTGATCGCGCTGCTCGGATCGTCCGCGAGCTCCGCGATCACCGCGGGCAGATCGGCGAGGCTGACGGTTCGATCGTGCAACGGCTCGGTCTGCACCGAGCCGTCGGCGATGAGATCGATCACGTCCGCCACCTCGTGGTGCAGATGAGCGATCGCCGCGGTGACCGTGATCTCCTTGATCAACCAGGTGTGCGGCGAGATCGTCGCCGCACCGCTGGCGAGTCCGACGATGTTCACGCGACCCCCGCGCCGGGCCAGATCGACCGCCTGTTGGATGGTCGACGGGATGCCGGCGCACTCGTACACCAGGTCGGCACCGTGGCGGCCGAAGCGCTCCATCGCCTCCGACGGATGGATCGCTTCCGCCGCTCCCAACGTGAGCGCCAGCTCGCGACGGTTGGCGGCAGGCTCGATCGCGACAACATGGGATGCACCGCGGGCGATCGCGCACTGCAGTGTGAGCAATCCGATCGGTCCGCAGCCCTGCACCACCACCGTTTCTCCGTCGCGGGGCAACATCCGGCCGACGGCATGCAACGCCACGACGGCTGGTTCCACCACCGCAGCCTGATCGTCGGTGATGGGGGCGTGCACCTTCACCAGACGGGCGGCGTCGACGGCGATCGCCCGGGCGAATCCGCCGTGCTTGGGCGCCAGCGGGTCGCGGCCGATCATGCCCAAGAACGCGGTCGGGCAGTAGGCCGGCCGACCGGCGAGGCACTCGCTGCACTGGCCGCACGACGGGGGGGAAGCCAGCACCACCCGATCGCCCTCGCTGACCGAGCTGACGCCTGCGCCGACAGCCGAGACGATGCCCACCCATTCATGACCGCAGATCGCCGGGTTGTACGGGGTGCTGCCCAGGAAGCCGTGGAGGTCGGTGCCGCAGATGCCGCACTTGCTGACCTGCACGACCGCGAGCGACGGCCCCGCCTCGGGTTCGGGCACGTCGACCAGCTCGAAGCGCCGCTGCCCGGTGACGAGTCCGGCGAGCATCAGGTCGCCCCGCCCGCAGAATCCGCAGGTGCCGCGGCGCGCGCCGGCTCGCATGCCCAGTCGATGCCACGACGCAGCAGCGTGTGGAACTCGTCGAGCTCCCAGGCGCCGCGTTCGATGCGCGGCCAGTACATGCCGTTGAACGGAGGCGCGATCATGTCGTAGTGGCTCCGGCAGTGACCGAGCGTGAAGTACAGCACGCATCCATCTCCCAACGGCCGCCGGTACATCACCAGTCGCGGTTCGTCGACCGGCCAGTCCTTTTCGGCGAACCCCGCGCCCGTGTCGCCGCTCCAGCGCGTCTCGAGCAGTGGTTCGAGCTGACCGTGGTACTCGCACATGTACAGCTCGTCGTCGGCGTCGAAGGGTTCGATGTCGACGACCAGCGGGTCGGTCGCGGCGCCCGGTGACACCGTCACCGTGTACGGCTCGATCGGAGGGTGCGACAGGAACTGGCTGCCGAGGGTGTCGGCGAAGGTGGGGAACGCTCGAGGCGTCGCGAAAGGCGCCTCGCCCAGCTTGCGGGGAGGGTCGATGGCCGAGTTCGTGGCATGGAGCGCGAACCATCGTCCGCCGCGTTCGACCCACGAGCGCAATCGTTGCTGCGCGGCTTCGGAGGGGCGCACGTTGCAGGTGTACGAGATGAGCAGGTCGCAGCTGTCGATGACGTCGGAGTCCTCGTAGTCGCTGGCCACCGTGGTACGGATCTCGTGATCGTCGCCGAGGACCTGCAGCAGTTGCAGTCGTGCGTAGTCGAAGTCGTGCCACCAGCCGCCGACGACGAGGTGGGCGTTGATGCGCCTGGCCATCGTGGGCCGACTCAGAAGTTGATGCGCTTGGTGTACCCGCCGTCGATGACGACGTTGGCACCGGTGATCAGGCTTGCTGCGGGGGAGGCCAGGAATGCGATCGTGTTGGCCACCTCTTTCGGCTCGCCGAGGCGTTTGAGCGGCATCTTGTCGACGATGGTGTCGTAGAACGCGGTCATGTGCGTCTTGATCGTGTCCCAGTTGCCGCCTTCGAAGAAGACCGGGCCGGGCGACACCATGTTCACGCGGATGCCCTTCGGCGCCAGCGACTGTGACAGGTTGCTCGCATAGGCAACCATGGCGGCCTTCATCGGACCGAAGCTGCCGGGGCCGGCGAACTCCTCCTGTGCGGCGATCGACGACAGGCACACGATCGAACCGCCGCCGCCCGCCTCCATGATCGGCGTCAGCACTTCCTGTGCCCGGGTGAGACCGAAGATGTCGAGGTTGAGGTTGTTCACCCACGCGCCCTCTCCTCGGCCGCTTGCACCCGACATGTTGTGGATGAAGATGTCGCAGCCGCCGAGCTGCTCGGCAGCTTGGGCGAGCCATCCCTTGTACTCGTCTACATCCGACGCGTCGATGCCGGCGCCGTACACCTTGCGACCGGTGGCCTCGAGCGCGGCGACTGCCTCGGACACGTCGCCGCGGGCGCAGATGGCGATGTCGCAGCCCTCTTCCGCCAGCAGCTGAGCGGTCGCGAAGCCGAGGCCCCGCTTGCCGCCCGTGACGATTGCCTTCTTGCCAGCAAGACCAAGATCCATGGAAGTACCCCCACTCGAAGTTCTGAACTGCGCGGAGCATAGGGTGCGACCATGACCTCACGGCGAGTTGCAGCGGCGCGAGCCCCGGGCGGGCGGGACGGAGCCCTCCGATGAGTGCCGCAGCGGGAGATCGACCCGTTGCCATCGTCACCGGTGCCGGCTCGGGGATCGGCCGTGCGACGGCCGAGCTGTTCCTGGCGCGGGGGTTCGCTGTGGTGGCGGTCGACCTCACCGAGCAGTCGCTGGCATGGACCGAACACGTCGCCGACGTCGTTGCTCAGCCTGGCGATGTGACGCTCGAAGCCACCAACGTGGAGGCGGTCGCCGCGGCGCTCGACGGACTCGGCCGTCTCGACGTCGCCGTGCTGAACGCCGGCATCGCCGGTGGATTGCACGTCGAAGATCCTGCTGCGATCGAGATGTTCGACCGGATCGTCGCGGTGAACGTGCGCGCCGTCGCACTCGGTGTGCGGCACTCGGCGCCGGCGATGCGAGCGAGCGGTGGCAGCGGCGCGATCGTCGTGACGGCATCCACGTCCGGCCTCGGTGGCGACCCGCGCAACTGGGCGTACAACGCATCCAAGGCAGCGGTGATCAACCTCGTGCGCGGCATGGCGATGGACTACGGAAGCCAGGGCATCCGGATCAACGCCGTCGCGCCCGGTCCGGTCGAGACCGGCATGACACAGCGGCTCACGACGATGCCCGAGGTGCATGCAGCGATGGCTCGCCGCATCCCGTTGCAGCGCTGGGGTCAGCCGAGCGAGCTGGCGGAGGCGATCTGGTTCCTGGCGTCGCCGGCCGCCAGCTTCGTGCACGGCGTGGTGCTGGCCGTCGACGGTGGCCTCAGTGCCAACGCCGGCCACTTCGATCTCCCCGGCGTCCCCACCGAGAACTCCACCGTGAACCCGACCGAGAAAGCGATTCCCCGATGAGCAGCGAACCGAATCTGATCACCAACTACGAAGACGTCACCGTCTACGGCCTCGACCCCGAGCACGAAGCGCGACTTATCGCCGAGCAGAACGAATGCACCTTCGGCTGGGTCACCAAGGACGGATCGCCCATGGCAGCGATCATGAGCTACCTCCGCACCGACGACGGCACCATCTGGATGACGGCCAGCGGGCAGCGCAAGCGCATCCCCGCCATCCGCCGCGACCCGCGGGTGGTGGTCACCATCACCTCCAGCGGCACGTCGATGGGAGCGAACAAGACGGTGACGTTCAAGGGCAGCGCCACGGTGCACGAGGACGACGAGACCCGCCAATGGTTCTACCCGCTGCTGGCCGAGCGGCTGATGGGCAAGTACGGCCCGGAGCGTGTGCTGGAGTTCGCCAAGATGCTCGACTCCCCGCGGCGTGTGGTCGTGTCGATCGCCCCCGGACTCCGTGTCGGCTACGACGGCGCCAAGATGGGCGCAGCCACGGCCAGAGCCCGCGAAGCAGGCGTGATCTTCAACCACGACTGACCGGTTCTTCAGTGTGAGCAACGCCGGCGAGGCCGAGCGTCTCAACGTCGAGTCAAGAATCGAGGACCGTTCCGAGATCAACGACTCGAGTCCGTAGAGTCGGACGGATGCGACTCCGGACGACTCGAACGCTCGCTGCGGCTCTGTCGGTGGTGATGTTCGGGTTCGCCGCCGGGTGCTCGCCTGACGACGAACGATCGACCTCCTCGGTGTCGACCGAGGGCACCGACGGCACCGACGGCACCGGGATCGACCCCACGACCACGGCCTCCGGCTCCGATGGTGGTGCCGATGACGAGGCGGATGGTGGGTTCCCGACCACGGCGACCGAAATGCCCGACGCAGAGGGGCTGCCGTCGCTGGGCGACCCAGATCCTGAAACAGTGAGCGGCACGCTCGACAACGGGCTCAGGTACTACGTGCGCGCCAACGACAACCCCGGCGGCAGCGTCTCGATGCGGCTGGTCATCGACGCCGGTTCTGCGCTGCAGGATCCGGACCAGTCGAGCTCGGCGCACTTCCTCGAACACATGCTGTTCAACGGCACGGAGCGATTCCCCGACAACGAGCTCACCGCCGTGCTGCGCAGCTTCGGTGCTGCCTTCGGTGCCGACGTCAACGCCTACACGAGCACCGACGAAACCGTCTACGAGCTCACGATGTCGAACGATCGCGACGTGGTCGACACCGGCCTCGACGTGCTGAGCGAGTGGCTCAGCGCGGCGACGATCACCGAAGGTGCGGTCGCATCGGAACGCGGGGTCGTGCTCGACGAGTTCCGGGGTCGTGAGGAATCGGTCGACGGTCGTGCGTTCGCCGCGATCGATTCGCTCTTCTTCGACGGAACGCCGTACGAGGGCCAACAGCCGATCGGCACGTCCGAAGCGATCTCGGCGATGACCACCGAACCGCTCCGGCGGTTCTACGACACGTGGTACCGGCCCGACAACGCAGCGATCGTCGTGGTGGGCGACATCGATGCCAGCGAGGTCGAGCAGGGCATCGTCGATCGATTCGAGTCGGTGACCGCACGGGTCGACACGCCACTGAGACCGGACCTGACCTTCGCTCCTGGAGCGGTTCCGGAAGCGAGCGTGTTCTCCGATCCCGATCTCACGAGCGGCTCCGCCTTCGTCACGCTGCCCCTCGCGATCGATCAGGATCGTTCCGTCGAGGAGCGGGTGCAGCGCTCGATCCTCGACCAACTGGTGTTCGACATCATCGCGACGCGTCTGTCGGACGATGCTGCCCGTGGCACGGCGCCGTTCCGTTCGGCGTCGGCGACGTCCAGTTCGTACGTGCGGTCCCTCGATGCTCCGGAGATCTCGATCGAGGTGAGCGGCAACGGGGTGACGGCGTCGATCACGGCGATCCTCGACGAGT
The DNA here is from genome assembly GCA_043725585.1 of Actinomycetota bacterium. Taxonomy (GTDB): domain Bacteria; phylum Actinomycetota; class Acidimicrobiia; order Acidimicrobiales; family Ilumatobacteraceae; genus VFMC01. The sequence goes on along the minus strand of JAYSLK010000286.1, from coordinate 4,562 downwards.
ACGAGCGTGTGCGGCGCTTCGGTGTCACCGAATCCGAGGTCGAGCGGGCGGTCGGCACGGTTCGCAGCGCCAACGTGTCGGCGATCGAAGGACAAGGGTCACGGCAAGACGTCGAGTTCGCCGATGGCTATGTGTCCGACTTCCTCGACGATGAGGGGGTCGTGTCCGCTCAACGCCAGTTCGACTTCGTCGATGCGGTGCTCGATCGGGTGACGCCACAGACGCTCGCGTGGGCGTTCGTCGATCGCTGGGAGCGGTCCGGACCGCACATGTTCGTCAGCCTGCCGCAGGCCGAGGCCGTCGATGCGCCGTCCGTGGACGAGCTCGTGACCATCGCCGTGGCCACGAGCACCCGTCCGCTCGAGCCGCGCGACGAGACGACCGAATCGCTCGATGCGCTGATGACACCACCAGAGCCGATGGCCGAGATCGACCGCTTCGCGTTGGCCGGAGAGGCTGCATTCGACAGCTTCGACCCGACGGTGCTCGAGTTCGCCAACGGCGTGCGCGTGGTGATCAATCCGACGAAGATCGTCGAGGGGTATCTGCAGTTCGACGGTCGCAGCCCGGGCGGTCTCACCGCGGTCCCGGAGGCGGATCTGCCAGACGCTTCCGTCGCCGGTGAGGTCGTGTACGAGAGCGGCGTCGCCGACATCGATCCAATCGCGTTCGATGCGTTCGTCGCCGATCGCGAGATCGATCTCTACGCCTCGATCAACGCGTTCACCGAGGATCTCACGGGCTATTCGGCGACAAAGGACACCGAAGCGCTGTTCCAATACGTGCACCTGCTCATGACCGATCCTCGGGTCGATCGCGTCGCGTTGGAGAACTACCTCGCCGACGCGTTGCCGCTCGCGGAGAACCCCAGCTCCGATCCCGACTACGCGGGAGCGGTGGCGCTGCTCGACGCCCGTTACGACGACCCGAGATTCCTCGATCTCGATGCTGCCCAGCTGGAGACCGTCGACGTCGACGGGATCGAACGAGCGATGCGCGATCGCTACGGAGACGCATCGGACTGGGTGTTCGCCATCAGCGGCGATGTCGACGTCGACGAGGTGGAGGATCTGGCCCGCAGATACCTCGGCACGCTGCCGTCGACCGGTCGAGTCGAGAACGTCGATTTCACCGAGCCACCACCGCCGGCCGGCGTCGTTCGCGAGACCGTGCGCGCCGGTACGGGCGAACGAGCTGCCGTCACCACGCTGTGGACTGCGCCGGCAACGCCGTCGCGCGCCGACGACACGGTGGGCCTGATCGTCGCCGAGCTGGTGAGCAGTCGCCTGGTCGATCGGTTGCGGGAGGAGTTGGGCGAGACCTATTCGCCGTCGGCGTCGTTCCAGATCACCGGCGGCCAGACGCCGAACGCGGAGCTGTACGTCTCGGTGTCGACATCGCCTGCACTGGTGGCTGACGTGGCGCGACAGGTGCTGGTCGAGCTGGACGACCTGCGTCAGGCGGGGCCGTCGGCGGAGGAGTTCTCGTCGGCGCAGGCGGTCGTCGTCGAAGGTTTGGCCTTCATCGACAACCTGACGATCAACGACGAGGCTTTGAAGGTGTTGGTCGATCCGTCGGGCAACGCAGACATCGTCGACTACGTGAACGAGTACTTCGTCGCGCAGGAGATCACCCGTGACGACGTCGCTGCGGCCATCCGCCGGTGGGCGCTGCCGACGCAGTACATCCAGATCGTGACCCTTCCGGCGTGAGCTCGCCCTGGGTCAGGGGTTCGGGTCGAGACCGAACGGGAACGGGCCGTTGACGGCGAAGACGTCGCAGTCGGCATCGGCCGGGGTGTCGCGACGGGTGAGGATGAGGCGCTCCCAACGACGCACCTCACCTGCGGAGACGCCGTCGACCGGTACGTCGTCCCGATCGACCACATCGCCCCCGTCGACCACCTCGATGACGATCGAGTAGTCGTGAGTCTGGTCGTCGAGGTTCTCGATCGTTCCAGTCGTTCGCACGGCGCGCCCGTCCACCACACACGTCTCCACCACGACGTCGACCGGACCTGGCTCGGTGTACTCGGTGACTTCGCGCAGCAAGGCGCCCGTGAGGAGCACGCCGACCACACACGACGCGAGACCGATCGGTCCGAGGACGATGCCTGCGAGCGCCATGCCTCGTCCTCGTGCCCGGCCTTGCTGCGCGCGGCCACGGGCGACGATCCCCAACGTGATCGCAGCGACGCCTGCGATGGCGCCGATGACGAACACGATCGGCATCCAGCCGGTGAGCACCGAGACGAGACCGGCGATCAACGCCAGCACGGCCAGCGTGCGCGATGGTTGTGTGGCACCGGCGATCGGCGTGCCGAACGGGGCACCCAGGGCAGCACCCGGCGATCCGAGCGCCGCGTTGGCCGGGGCGTCCGGGCCCCCGATACCTGACAGAGGCGAGGGATCGACGAAGCGGCCCCCGTCGACGGACACGTCGGCGGTCCACGCCGTTCCGTTGAACCACCGATGGTCGTAGCGGCCGAGGGGGTCGGGGAACCAGCCGGCGGGAGTCGAGGTCGGCCGGTCGTTCACCGGCAGGACGCTATCGGTGCTGTCGGCACCGACGCAGTGGTTCGCCCGCGAGTCCCTGGTCAGGCCCTGGTCAGGCCCTGGTCAGGCTCATGGTGTCGCGGCTGCGGAGGCCCAGCGGTAGTCGGCCTTGCCGCTCGGGCTGCGGTACACGGCCTCCACCCACACCACGCGCTTGGGGGCCTTGTACGCGGCGAGCTGGCTGCGGATGTGGTCGATCACCTCGGCGTCGGTCACGGTGGTGCCCGTCGCACGCGACGCGACCAGCACGACGGCTTGGCCGAAGCGCTCGTCGGCAACCCCGACGGCGTTGCAGTCGAGCACGCCCGGGTGTGAACGAGCGGCCACTTCGACTTCCTCGGGATACACCTTCTCGCCGCCGGTGTTGATGCACACCGAGCCCCGACCGAGCAGGTGGACCGTCCCGTCGGCTTCGATCGTGGCGTAGTCGCCCGGCACGGTGTACCGGACGCCCTCGATCACGCGGAACGTTCCCGCCGACTTGGCCTCGTCCTTCCAGTACCCCTGGGGCATTGCGCCACTCACAGCCAACATGCCGATGACGCCGGAGCCGCGCTCGGCGGGCAGACCTGTCTCGTCGTCGATCACCACCGCGTTGGGAGGCGCTGTGAAGACCGCCGTGGCCGCAGGTTGGGTGCCGGGCATCGTCATCGACACGGCGAACGGACCGCCCTCGCTGGCACCGATCATGTCCATGATCACCGCGCCAGCACACCGTTGTTGGAACGCCCGCTTGTGGTCGGCCGACAAGGTGGCACCGGTCGACACGATGCGTTGCATCGTCGACAGGTCGTACCGTCGACCACGAGCTTCGGCAGCCTCGAGGGCCGCCACCATCGGTCGCGCGAACGCGTCGCCGACGATCGACAGCTGCGTGACGCGGTGTTCTTCGACCAGTTCCCACAGCTCGTCGGCGTCGAAGCGGCGCCCGCCGAGCAGCACGACGGTTCCGCCGAGGATGAACGCGCCGATCGCCAGGAACAGCGCCGTACCGTGCATCAGCGGGGGAGCACACAGGTTCACCGGGCTGCGCCCGGCCGCGTTCAGTTCGGCGGCGACTCGACCCACCTGCTCAGGGGTGGTCGGAACGTCGAGCCCCATCGAGAGGTAGCTCGTGAAGCCGAGTGCACCGAACAGATCGACGTGGCGCCACATCACGCCCTTGGGCATGCCCGTGGTGCCGCCCGTGTACAAGAACAGGTAGTCCTCACCGGATCGCTCGATGCGCGGCGCAGGGTCGGCCGCGTCGAGGAACTCGTTGTACCACTGGGCGCCGGCAACGAGTGGGCTGCCGTCGTCGACCTGGAGCAGCAGTTTCAGGTGAGGCAGCCGTTCCGTTGCTCCGGCGAGACGATCGCCGAGCGATCCGTGGAACACGATCACCTCGGCATCGGCATTGTCGAGGATGTACGCGACCTCGTCGGCGAGGTAGCGGTAGTTCACGTTCACGGGAGTGGCCCGCACCTTGAACAACGCATAGACCGTTTCCAGGTACTCGGGACAGTTGTAGAGCAACTGCCCGACCTTGCTGGTCGCGCCGACGCCCGCTGCGGTGAGTGCGCCGGCGAGCTTGGCCGCTCGATGGTCCAGGTCGCGCCAGCGCATCTGGCGGTCGCCGACCACCACGGCGACGTGGTCGGGTTGGGCATCGGCGAGGGCCTCCCACAGCGTGGCCCAGTTCTCCGACAACTGCTGCGTCATGCGTCCCCACCCATCTCGACCGTCACACCTGTGTGACCAATGATCGTAGGTTGATCACGCCAGCGTCTGCCGAGACGAACGCCGTATCACCGCCTGAATTCGGGCGCGCAGCGGAGAACGCTGCCGGGGTGGCTCCGTCGTCGGCTGTTCGCGGGTCGGACGAGCCTCGGGAGCAGGTCGCGATGGTCGCCTGCGAGCGCGACCGCTGCGAGTTGTGACCGCACGCCCAGTTTCTGCAACACCGAGCGGATCTGGGATCGCACGGTGCTCAACGCCACGAAGTGCGCCTCGGCGATCTCCTCGGCG
>JAYSLK010000285.1:0-4397 GCA_043725585.1 Actinomycetota bacterium | reverse complement strand
GCAGCGAGAGCGCTGTAGGTGATGCCGTTACCACCGAAACCCAGAGCGAAGTGACACCTGGGTGCTCCGGCGTGACCGCCGATGTAGGCGAGCCCATCGGGGGTTTCGGCGAATGTGCCACCCCAGCTGAATGCCACGTCGACGGTGCCGATCGACGGGAAGCGCTTCGGGACGGTCGCGGCGAGCGCTCGCGTCTTGGCCGGCATCGCCCTTCGACGCCGCCGCGGATCGCGGTAGGCCTCGTCCTTGCCACCGACCAGGAGGCGTTCGTCCTCGGTGAATCGGCCGTAGAGATAGGGATCGTCGAAATCCCAGAACAGCAACCCGTCGGGATAGCGGCGATCGGTTCCGGGGAGTGGTTCGCTCACGAACGCGAACGAGCTGAGCAGACGAATCGGAAGATCGGGCAGCAGACGGGCGACTTCATATCCGGTGGCCATGACCGCATGCTTGGCCGTCACGGTTGACCCCCGATTGGTCGTGACCTGAACCCGTCGCGCTGACAATCGATAGTCGACCACCTCGGTCCTGTCGTACACCTCGCCACTGTGCCGGACGACGGTGGCGAGGGCGCGGTGGCAGAGCCGGTACGGATCCACGGACCCACCAACGGCCGACTCGATCGCCCCGAGGCCAACGAGCCCCCAACGCTCGAAGAGCTCGGGTTCGTCAAGCCAGGTCACTGCGAAACCGGCGGCGGCGCGAGCCTCGAGTTCTCTTTGCAACGTTGCCGTGTCGCGCCGCTTGATCGCCATGAACACACTGGGCGAACGGCGGAACCCACAGTTGTCGCCGACTGCCTGGGTCGCCCGCTCGACCAGGTCGATGCCCCGCGCGCATTCCCGGTAGGCGGTCGTGGCCGCGTCCCAGCCGATTGCATCCACGAGATCGACCAGGAGCTCATCGATCTCGTATTGGAGCAGCGACGTGCTCGCCGACGTGCTCCCGCCACCGACGTTGCGTCGGTCGAGCACGACCACGTGCTGGCCACGCCGAGTGAGCTCGAGCGCGATGAGGCTGCCAGTGATGCCACCCCCGACGACCACCACGTCGCAGCGCACATCGCCAAGAAGTGGAGGATGTACCGACAGCAGTCCGTCGCGGCGCGGCCAGAAGGGCTCACCATCGTGCAGGTTCATAGCCAGTCCTCGATCCAGTGCCCAGGCGCGGCCGGCCCTGCGCCGAGGACCGGCCGACCAGGGCGCTGGTCGATCATCGCGAGCCGGATGCTGCTGCCGCCGTCTTCGACACAGTTCGCTTTGCCGTCGCAGCTGTCTGTTTGGTGGCGGAGCGTGCCGTGCGGCCGGTAGTCGTGCCGGCTCGCTTGACAGTCGTCGCTGTCGCGCTGGCGGACCTCTTCACCGACGTGCCGGTGGCCTTGACGCCGGCTGTGGCCGCCTTCGCAGTGGACGCAGCACCGGACTTGACGCTGCGGGCCGTCTCCTGCAACCCGCCCGTCGCCGCCGAGGCGGCCGAACGAACCCCGTTCGCCTGCTTGCGGGTGATCGAGGAACCCGTCGGAGAGACCTTCGGTCGGTCCGAACCCGTGAAACGCGCGATGAGATCCTGGAGCGCAGTCACGGTGCCTTGGACGATGCCGTTGAGGTGGTCGCCGACCCGATCGAGGGCGCCGGTGATCGTTCCCACGACCACGTTGGTCGGACCGGAATCCGGCATTCGGGGGTGCGGGCGGGTGGGAGCCGACTTCTTCGCGTCCGACAGCGTCTCGCCGAGGTCGGCGAGTTCGTTGCGGCCGAGCTGCGCACGCACCTTGGGGAAGAAATCGTTCTCCTCCTCTTCGATGTGATGACGCACGTTCTCGATCAGGACGGTGACCTTCGCGTTGAAGCGCTCATGAGTCGCGTCCAAGTCGACGAGCTCCGACAGCAACCACTTGACGACATGGTGCTCCTCGAGGCTCTCGAGGACGACGTCTTCGGTGTCCGGAACGGCCGCTCGGGCGACCGGGTAGAAAACCTGCTCCTCGATGGCAGCGTGCATCGACAGCTCTTCGACGATCCGGTCGACGATCTGTCGCTTCTGTACGTGCGCTCGTTCACCGGCCTGCTCGAACTGCTTGAACAGCAGCTCGACGGTGCGGTGGTCGTCTTTGAGAAAGGTGATTGCATCCATGTCAACGAGGTTCCCGATCCAGCGCCTCCCCAAACCATGAATAGCCCTCCGGGCACGGATCACCGCCTCATTCACTTCTCGTGCGCCGACCCGGCGGGTTCGTGGTCGTGATCGGCGCCCTCGTACTCGACCAACAACATCGTGGCGTCGTCCTTCAGGCCTTGGCCGACGTGCGCGCTCACCGCTTCGGCCAGCCGGCGTACGGTCTCGGCGCCATGTAGGCCGTCGAGCGTCGCACGGATGAGGAAGTCGGCCAGGCGATCCAGCCCGAAACGGCCACCTCTGAGTGAAACAGACTCGATGATGCCGTCCGTGTGGAACAGCACGCGGTCGCCGCGCTGCAGGTTCTCCTGCGCGACCTGCACCACGCCGCCGCCGAGTCCCATCGGCATCGAGGGCGAGCACTGCAGTTCACCGGCGAACGTGCCGTTGCGTACGAGAAGTGGGAGCATGTGGCCGGCATTGATCCAGGTGAGCACCCCGGTGGACAGGTCGAGTGACGCCAGCTGACCGGTGACGTAGTTCGAGTTGCCGAAGTTCCGACTCATCAGCTCGCCCGCCTGCCGATAGGCCTCGACGAGGCTGCTCCGCTCACGGCGGGAGTTGCGCAGGCTGTTGATTACAGCCGATGACATGAGCACGGCCGACATGCCGTGGCCGACGGCATCGATGATTGCCAGGTCAAGCCGTCCGGGGTTGATCGCGTAGTCGAACGAATCGCCGCCGATCTCGTATGCCGGCTCGAGGATGCCGCTCACCACCACCCCCGGGCTGGCGGACGCGAGTGGCGGCAAGAGGTCCCACTGCGCCTCTGCGGCTGCCGACATGGTGAGTGCCCGTCGCGCTCGCAGCCAGACGTCGGTGTACCGCCGCATCGAGATGATGAGCAGAACCAGCACTGCGGCGAGATCGGCGTGCACCGCCGGCTGTTGAGCGGCTGAGTCGAGGATCTCCAGCTCCAGCACGCCGATCCGTTCGCGACCATCTACCAGGGGAAACCACCAGATGGTGTCGGTGGCGACGACCTGACCGGTGATGAAGGCACGGCCTGCCATCGTGCCCTCCAGCAGGTATGGCTCGCCCAGCGGGTCGGCCGGGGTGAGCACTCGCAGGCAGTTCAGCGCGTAGTCGGCGACGTGCAGCTTGGCCCGTTCGGCACCCATGAGCATCCGGGCGGCGTCTACCACGCCACAGATGTCGGACGGCCCGCCGTTCCGTCGAGAATCCAGCATGGCGCGGACCGATCGTCCGAGCACCTCATCGTTCGTCCGTTGTTCTGGCGCGCTCACGTCTGCTCCTCGTCCCTTCACCGCCGGAGCCTAACGAGGTGCCTGCGCCCCAGCCGTCGCAACCGCTCCTCCGCTCCGGCCGCCCTCCGCTGCCCCGCTCGTGAGACGTCCGACGAAAGTCCACGTTTGGGGCTGGCCACACGGGGTTACTCCCAAGGAGTCGGCCGGCAACTGACCACGACATCGGAGGCTCGATGGACTCGGACTGCAACGTCTTGAAAATCACGGTGGCAGCGGATGGAACCCTCATGGTTGTCGGCGACATCGACATGGCTGGTGGCCCGATCCTCGAGCAGGCCCTGGTTGAACGTGAAGTCGAGCTTGCGGCCGACGGAGGCGATGCCCTCGTCGTCGATCTCAGGAACGTGCACTTCATCGATTCATCGGGACTGCGCAGCCTGCTTCGAGCCACACGGCGGGGTGCCGACCGCCGAGCCCAGCTCGAGCTGAGGTCGGTGAGCCCCCAGATCATCCGGCTGTTCGAGATCACCAACACGATGGATATGTTCAGGATCGCAAGTCGTCGTGAGTGACGCCTCCGCCACGCCCGGAGGTTCATGATGCCGTTCGGGCTGGCGATGGTGGCCGACGGCGGTGTCATGGTGGCCACCGGGCCCGGCTCGGCCGTGTCTGACGTCTCCATCACGTCCCGGATCGGCATGGGTGCCGGCGACGATCGGGCGGTTGCCTCGAAAGCGGATGCGAGTGATGGCTCATCCCACCCTTGAGAGGGGATGAACGTGACCCGGCCTCTTGGACACGGGGCCAACCCGCTCACACGCTCGTCAAGCATCGAGAGTGGCGCCTCCACCCATTCATCAACCCCGCCACTCACACCGACTTCGCTCGCCAAGACAAGAACAGCGTCCTGAGTGAGCTAGTGCTCTGACCATGAACGTTCGCGCGTTATGCGGCGACGGGTCTGGGGTGGCCCCATCGTCGTTGGGCTTCGCCACGGATCTTGGCTCGGTGGCG
>JAYSLK010000284.1:0-2511 GCA_043725585.1 Actinomycetota bacterium | reverse complement strand
GCGCAGCTCATCGAAGATCGACATCCAGCACCTCTCCTTCCAGCCAAGGCAACGTGGATGTCTCGACCACGAAGACGTCGCCGATGCGACGGGCGAACGTGAACTCGCAGTCGACCAGAGCGATGATTGCATCGCGGTCGTCGCCGCAGTCTGCGACGAGGTCGTCGAGACGGGCAAGCCGTGTTGGTTGCGTCGCCCGATCACGAATGCGGATCGCCGCTTCGCCGCACACGTACAGGTGCCGCCCCTTCGCGTCCACCTCGTGTGCGAGGGGTGAGGTGGTGTTCGGCAGCCGGCGCCATTCCTCGACGTAGGCGCCGCTGGGAGCCCGCTCGATCAGCAGGTCGTCGGCCGCCCACTCGAGCAGACCCGGTTCCGGGAACGCAGACACCGGGTGGAACGCGACGCCGTTGCCGCGGGTGAACCATTCCGCCGTCGCCCGCCGGTCTCCGTCGTCGCCGACCGTGATCGGTGTGCACACCGTGTACCCACTGCTCGACTCGCTTGCCGTCAGCGAACGAAGCTCGGGGAGCGAGCAGTCGGCGAAGCCGCGATGAGTGGTGAAGCCCCGATCGGCCGGCACACGCACGTCGGCCATCTCCGACTCCAACTGCAACCAGATCACTATCGTCGTGTCATCGCGTGTGCCGTCGGCAAACTCGATCCATTCACGACGCCAACATCCGATCAGCTCGACCGGAACGCTCTGCCGGTCCGGCCAGTGGTCGAAGTGCTGCACCCGTGCAGTCTTGCGTCAGTTCTTCCGTGACGGCAATCCACGTCACGGTCGGTCCCGAAGATGGACGGCAGATGACGCCAGGGTGTCGCCGGGCGCCGTCGACCTGATCCGGGGGAACAATCGGTGAACTCATCTCTTCCGGAGCCCGTCGCGGATCGAGCGCGGCATACCGTCGGTGGACGGAACGCGGACCGGGTGAGGAGGTCGAGGGAGTGCGACGGACCATCTGTGGGTTGGTTCTCGTCGCGCTCGCAGGTGTGTCTGTCCTGCTCGTCGAGCCGGTCGCGTCATCGCGAGCGGATGCGGAGTCGAGCTTCATCGTGGTGCTGCGTCCGAGCGGCAACGACATCGACACCGTTGCCGCGAGTCTCTCGGAATCGGTGACCGCCGAACTCTCGGGTGTCTACGACGCTGCCCTGGACGGATTCTCGATGACTGCGACCGATCAGGAAGCCGCAACTCTGGCGAGAAGTCCGCTCGTCGCATACGTCGAGCGAGATCTGAAGGTGACCGTCGACGTCCAGGACACCCCGACGGGCATGTCGCGATCGTTCGCGGCCGGCAATCGTTCGATCGACATCGATGGCGTCGACGATGTTCGCGTCGATGCCGACGTAGCGGTGCTCGATGGCGGCATCGATCTCCAACATCCGGATCTCGTCGTCGCTGGAGGTGTGGACTGCACGAACGGAGTGACGTGCGTTGCCGGCGGCGACGATGACGCACAGCACGGCACACATGTTGCCGGCATCATCGGAGCGCTCGACAACGACGTCGGTGTCGTCGGTGTCGCGCCAGGGGCGCGTCTGTGGGCGGTGAAGGTGCTCGACTCCACCGGCAACGGCTTCATCTCGGGGATCTTGCGCGGGCTCGACTGGGTGACGGCGAACGCGGCGACGATCGAGGTCGTCAACATGAGCCTGGGTGCAGCTGGCTACAGCCAAGCGCTGTACGACGCGATCCAGACAGCGGTGAACGGCGGTGTGGCGTTCGCCGTCTCTGCTGGGAACTTCGACGTGGACGCAGGGGGCTACAGCCCGGCGTCGTTCAACAACGTGATGACCGTGAGCGCGCTCGCCGACTTCGATGGACGCCCGGGCGCTCTCGGCTCTCCCACCTGCCGCTTCGATCAAGACGACTCCCTGGCCGACTTCTCGAACTGGGGCTCGGTGATCGACATCGCCGCGCCCGGCAGCTGCATCCGATCGACGGTGCCGATCGAACGTGGTAGCTACGGGTTGCTGAGCGGCACCAGCATGGCGGCCCCGCACGTCGCAGGCGCGCTGGCGCTGCTCGCCCGTGTGAACAACCCGTCGACGGCGACAGGAGTGCAGGCGCTCTATGGGACCCTGCTGTCGGCTGGCAACGACCAATGGTCCGACGACTCGGGTGACGGGGTCCGCGAGCCGTTGCTCGATCTGAGTGCTCCGAGCCTGTTCGCCGCAGTTGCGGTCCCATGCGCCGCGCTCGACGGAACGGGTCTGCTCGGCTGGTGGCCCGCCAACGACACGTTGGCGGCGACCAACGGGCAGTCGCTCGTCGGATCGACGTCGTTCACGGCCGCCGTCGTGGGCCGAGGGTTCCAGACCAGCACCACGAGTTCGCTGTCGAGCACCACGTTGGGCATCGTCGGTTCGACGGCGAGTGTCGAGGCGTGGGTGAAGCCGGCGCCGTCGGCTGGCACGACGCAGGTGCTCATGGGCAGGTGGAACTTCCCGAGCACCGACGACTCGGCGCGTTCGTACTCGCTCTCGTTGACACCCCTCGGCGAC
>JAYSLK010000283.1:0-5069 GCA_043725585.1 Actinomycetota bacterium | reverse complement strand
CAGCAGAAGGGCCAGCACTACGGAGGCTCGAAGGGCGCGGTGATCTCGATGATGAAGGGCATCGCCGTCGAACACGCACGGCACGGGATCCGCTGCAATGCGATCCTGCCCGGCTGGATCGAGAGCGACATGACCGCGGGTGCTTTCGGGTGGGACAAGTTCGTCGACAACGTGCTGCCGCGGGTGCCGATGCGACGGTGGGGCACGCCCGGCGACTTCAGCGCCCTGGCCGTCTATCTGGCCAGCGCCGCCAGCGGCTATCACACCGGCGACGTGATCACCATCGACGGCGGCTACCACAGCTTCTGACGATTCGCGATGAGAGATGAGTGCCGCTGCCGCCCCGATCTCTCATCGGTTTCCGCTCGGCTGCCGACGACCGGCGATGCGATGAGACAGAGGTGCGCCAGGGACACTCATCTCTCATCGCGGGCGTGGGTGTGTGCGGCGGGCGAACGTGTGTACGATCGGTGGATGTCCTTCGGTCAAGTCTCCGGTCCGCCCGCTACCGCCAAGCAGGTGAACGAACTGCTGTCGTTGCTGAACGACGTCGGCCACAGCGATTTCCGCGATGCGCGCGGCCCGCTGGGGTTCACCCAGCGCCAGGCCGGCGGGAAGTTCAGTCGGGAGGAGGCCGATGCCTTCATCCAACGGTTGCAGGACGAGGTGGACCAGATCGCGGCGCCGGTCGCCGAGCCTGCGGTTGCGGTCGCGATCGACGAGGCCGTGCGCAAGCTCCCCACCGAGCAGCTCGCGGCCGAGCTCCAGCGGCGAGGCTGGATCGTCGCCGCCCCCTGATTCGGCACGAGTCAGCGGTCAGCCGACCGGCGTGTCCTGGCTGAAGACGTTGACCCATCGGTCGCCGCACATCGTCCACAGCGAGCTGACGTACATCGATGCCATCGAGCCGGGCACCGCACCAGGTCGTCGGTAGTCGGCGCGGTAGCTGAGCAACTTCGCGCCGACCGAGACCTCGACCACGTGAGCGTCGGTGATGGTGTACGTGTCGACCGAGGGTCCGGACTCGAGTTGGTCGGCGTGGTCGTCGCGACCGGCGAAACCCGTCGGGTACACGCCGAGGAAGTCGGGCGCAAGGAGCGCCCGATCAGCGGCGGCGTCGCCGCGCACGAGCGCGTCCCAGACGTCGGTCTCGAGCGAGATCAGGAAGTCGACGGTGGAATCGTCCATGGCGGAGTCTCACACGGTGTGCAGGCCCTGCTGTCGCCAGCCGACGCGGCGACAGGAGCCGGTTCGCTCGCCGGTTCGCTCGCCGCTTCGCTCGCCGCTTCGCTCGGCCGGTCGCTCGGCCGGTCGCTCGGCCGGGGCGGACGTCGGACGCACGCTGCGCGATGCTGTCGGGCATGGGGAGATTGATCGACGGACACGCAGGCCAACAGGCGGTCGCAGCGATGCTGCAGTTCGGCACCGATGTGATGTTCACGTTGAACGGCGGTCACATCTGGCCGCTCTACGACGCGGCTCGCGACCAGGGGATGAGGGTGGTCGACACACGACACGAGCAGACGGCGACCTTCGCAGCAGAGGCCTACGCGAAGCTCACCCGGCGCCCCGGCTTCGCTGCGCTGACGGCCGGCCCCGGCATCACCAACGGCGTGTCGGCGATCACGAGCGCATGGTTCAACGGGTCGCCCGTCGTGGTGATGGGTGGCCGGGCCCCGCAGGGTCGGTGGGGCTCCGGTTCGCTGCAGGAGATGGATCACGTCCCCGTGGTGCAGTCGATCACCAAGTCGGCTGTCACGGTGAAGGACGCGAATCAGGCGGCCGCGGCCGTGCATGCTGCCGCGACGCTGAGCATGAGCCCGCATCGCGGGCCCACCTTCCTCGACTTCCCGCTCGATGTGTTCGGCGCTGCCAGCGGCGAGCTGCCGGCTGTCGAGGAATGCATCGGCAAGGGCGCGGCGCCCGACGACGACGAGGTGGCGACGTTGGCGAACCTGGTCGCGAACGCCGAGCGGCCGGCGTTCATCGTGGGGAGCGATGTGTACTGGGACGGCGCGTGGGAGGAACTGAAGGCTGCGGTCGAGCACTTGCGAGTCCCGTGCTTCTTCAATGGTCTCGGGCGGGGCACGCTGCCGGCGCGACACGAGCTGGCCTTTCTGCGCACCCGCGGCCTGCTGAAGAAGCGAGCCGATCTGGTGGTGGTGCTGGGCACCCCGCTCGACTTCCGCCTGGGCTTCGGTCGATTCGGGGCGGCGCAGGTTGCCCATGTGGTCGACAGCGTGGCCCAGCGCGCTGGGCACGTCAGCGTGCCGACGGTGTCGGGCGACAGCGTGCTGGTGCTGCGCGCGCTCGCCAACTTCTCGGGCGGCCGGGTCGACCACGAGGACTGGATCACCGAGTTGCGCGCTGCGGAGGAGGCTGGCCGAGCGTCGGATGCAGACCTGCTGTCGATCGACAGTGCGCCGATCAAACCCAGTCGGATCTACGGCGAGATCGGCAAGCGCCTGGCCGACGATGCCGTGGTGATCTGCGACGGTGGCGACTTCGCCTCCTATGCCGGCAAGTTCGTGGAGGTGCAACAGCCCGGCTGCTGGCTCGACACCGGTCCATACGGTTGCCTCGGCAATGGCCTCGGCTACACCGTCGCCGCTCGCGTCGCCCGACCCGACAGCCAGGTCGTGCTGTTGCTGGGCGACGGTGCCGCCGGCTTCAGTCTGATGGACGTCGACACGCTCGTCCGTCACAACCTGCCCGCCGTGATGGTGGTCGGCAACAACGGCATGTGGGGTCTGGAGAAGCACCCGATGCAGGCGATCTACGGCTGGGACATGGCGTGCGATCTTCAACCGGGGTGCCGTTACGACCAGGTCGTCACGGCGCTGGGCGGTGGTGGCGAGCTGGTGGCCGACCCCGCCCAGATCGGCCCCGCGCTCGACCGGGCGTTCGCGTCGGGCGTGCCGTACCTGGTGAACATCGTCACCGATCCGAGCGACATCTACCCGCGGTCGTCCAACCTTGCGTGAACGACCGGGCCGGTCAGTCGACCGGTCGGGGGGCCGGGCGCTTCGGCGACTGGTTCAGGTGCACGGCGAGCCCGGGGCCAGCACGATCGCGCCCAATGCGTCGAGATCGTAGGACGGCACCTCGGTCCGCAAGAGACCCTCTGTGACCAGATCCGTCTCGCTCTTCGGCGCGGCGCCCGTCAATGCCACGAAGGTGTCCAACGCGGTCAGCATCGTCGTGCGCTCGATGTCGCAGATGGTCTGGTTGGCGACGGGGACCGCTTCGACGCCCTGCTGCACCTGGCCGGTCACACTGCCGACCGTCTCCTCGATCGCTTCTCCGGCTGCACATCCGGCGCCGAGGAGCGACACGCCAACGGCGAGACACGTCGCGAGCAGGCGACGGTGTGTGCAGCGGCTCAGTGCGCTTTGCTGTGAAATCGGTCGACCTCCACCAGAACCCGGGTGACCTTGCCGACGGCCACCAACCCTCTGGTATCGGACGCCGAGACGTTGAACATGAGGCGCCGCCCGTCGATTCTCTCGAGGGTTGCCTCGGCGGTCACCTCGGTGCCGATGGAGGTGGGCTGGAGATGGTCGATCTGGACGCGCATCCCGACCGTGGTGTGACCCTCGGCGAGGCGACCGGACAGCGCCGCACACGTCGCCTCCTCACACAGGGCGATCAGCCGAGGCGTCCCCAGCACCTCCACCGTTCCCGAACGCAGCGCGCGAGCCGTGTCCGCCTCGGTCACCACCATCGTTGCCTCGCCGCGAAGCCCCACCTCGATGTTCACAGGTGTTCACCTTAGGACCCGCTGCCGCGCTCGGGGAACCCGGTGAGCTGCGGGCAACGATCGGTATGCTCCCGAGGATGATCGACCAAGACGTGCTCACCAAGGTGCTCGGCGCTGCAGTGACGGGTGGTGCCGACTTCGCCGAGGTGTTCGTGGAGGACAAGCGGTCCACCTCGGCGGGCCTCGACGACGGGCGGATCGAACAGGTGACGAGTGGTCGCGACCGCGGTGCGGGCATTCGCGTGGTCAAGGGCGACACCACCGGGTTCGCCCACACCGCCGACCTCAGCGAGGCGGGCCTGTTCGCGGCCGCGTCGTCTGCCGCCGCCGCGGCCAGCCAGGGCGGCGGAGGCGTGCGCGAGGTCGCGCTCACGCGCCGCGCCGGTACGAACGTCAACACCGTGGAACGACCTCCCGACGAGGTGCCCAAGGCCGTGAAGGTCGAGATGCTCCGACGCATCGACGAGGCTGCTCGGTCGGCTGGCGCATCGATCGTCCAGGTCTCGGCAGGGTACGGCGACAGTCGCCGCAGGATCCTCGTCGCCAACACCGATGGCGTGCTCGCCGAAGACGAACAGGTGCGTTGCCTCGTGCGGGTGAGCGTGGTCGCCACCGGCGATGCCGGCATGCAGACAGGGTTCCAGAGTGCGGGCCAAACAGTCGGATTCGAGATGTTCGACACGGTCGATGTCGAAGAGCTCGCCCGAGACGCCGCCCGGATGGCGATCACCAAGCTCAGCGCGCGCCCCGCCCCCAGCGGGGCCGTGCCGGTGGTCATCAAACGCGGCAGCGGTGGCGTGCTGTTCCACGAAGCGTGCGGCCACGGCCTCGAGGCCGATCTCGTCGCCAAGGGAGCCAGCGTATATCGCGGCAAGGCGGGCGAGCTCGTCGCATCGCCGCTCGTCACGCTGGTCGATGACGGCACGATGAGCACCGAATGGGGTGCGATCGGCATCGACGACGAAGGCCATCCCAGCCAGTACAACGTCCTCATCCAGGACGGCGTGCTCACCGACTACATGTGGGACTACCTGCGGGCACACAAGGAGAACAGAGCACAGAGCGGCAATGGTCGTCGGCAGAGCTACATGCATCTTCCGATGGTGCGGATGACCAACACCTATGTGCTCAACGGCACCGAAGAACCCGATGACATCGTGCGCGCCACCGACCATGGCGTGTACGTCGCCAAGCTCGGCGGTGGCAGCGTGAACACCGCCACCGGCGACTTCGTGTTCGGCATGACCGAGGCGTACCTGATCGAGAACGGCGAGATCACCGAGCCGCTCCGCGAGGGCAACCTCATCGG
>JAYSLK010000282.1:0-2682 GCA_043725585.1 Actinomycetota bacterium | reverse complement strand
TCGTGCTTGCGCACGTTCGACACCAGGTGGGCGTGGCTGACACCCAGGCCGAGCAGGAACCGACCCGGGTACGCCTCGGCCAGCGTCTTCTGGCCGGCGACCATCGTCATCGGGTCGCGGGCGTAGATGTTGGCGATGCCGGTGGCGAGCTTGAGTCTGTTGGTGGCCGCCAACAGCACCCCCGACGAGACAAACGGGTCACGGCCGACCGCCTCGGCCACCCACAGCGCGCCGAAGCCGAGCTCTTCCACCACCTGTGCGGCACGCCGGGCATCGGGTGTGGCCAGGGCGTCGACGCCGCCGTACCAGATGCCGACACGACCGAGATCGACGGAGGGCTTGCTCATGCGGGGGGTCCTTCGGATCGGGCCTGCGACGGCAGGCAACGTGCGCGGGAACTGTACGAGCCGTCGGCGCACGATGCCGAAGCGGTCTCGTCCGTGAGCTGCGGCACGCCAGACACGTGCTGGCGCTCACGAACGGAATGGGTAACGTCTCCCGGCAATGGCGCGGCAGAGGATCAGGGTGGAAGGGCGCGATGCGCTCCTGGTGGCGGGCATCGCGCTCGTGGCTGGAGTGCTCGCCACGGCGGCTGGTCCGTCACCGACGGGTTCGACGATCCTCGACGCGATCCTGGTCACACTGGCAGGCGGGGCTGCAGTGTGGGCCGCGGCCAGTGCGCCTTGGTGGACAGGAGTCGCCGCCGCCGCGATCGCTGCTGCGTTCGCACCGGAGTGGTGGCTGCTGCTCACTGCCGCGGTGGCTGGGCTCGGCGGCCTGTGGATCGGGGTGCAGCGCCGGTCGTTGCCGTGGAGTCGTGCGCTGGTTGCAGGGACCGCCTTGCAGGTGCTGTCGCGGCTCGGCGACATCGAGCGATTCGGGTTCACCTCGCTGATCGCGATCGTGGTGATGGTGGTGCTCGCCGTGTTCGGCATCCGCCGCCGGCCGCGGCGCGAGCGCAAGATCATGTGGCTGGTGGTGGCCGGTCTGGCTGCCGGCGCCGTGGTGGCCACGGTCGGGTTCGGCATCGCGGGCCTGCAGGCGCGCTCCGATCTGGAAGCGGGCAACCGTGTTGCGAGAGATGCGATCAACCAGCTCGGCGCGGGCAACTTCAACGAGGCACAGGCCGGCTTCACCAGCGCGTCCGAGCTGTTCGGACAGGCCGACGACGCCTTGAGCAAGCCGTGGGGTCAACTCGCCCGGTTGGTGCCAGTGGTGGCCCAGCACCGGAACTCCGCGGTGGAGCTCACACACGGCGGGTCCGAGGTCAGCACGACGATCGCGAACGTGTTGTCGGTGGTGGACTACGACTCACTTCGCGTGGTGAACGGCGCGATCGACCTGAGCGCGATCCTGGTGTTGGATCAGCCGCTGGTCGAGCTCGCGGCGGCGATCACCGAGCTCGAGGACACGGTGATCGCGGCCAAGAACCCCTGGTTGGTGGACTCGCTCGAGCGCCGGCTCGACGACTTGCTGGTGGATGTGAGCGAGCAGCAGAACAAGGCCGACAACGCGATGACGGCCGTGCGCAACGCCCCGGCGATGTTGGGAGCCAACGAGGCGCGCGTGTACTTCATCGCCTTCACCACCCCGGTGGAGGTGCGCGGCCTCGGTGGGTTCATGGGCAACTGGGCCGAGGTGACGATCACCGAAGGCAAGATGGCGGTGACCGACTTCGGACGCACGCTCGACCTCAACTCCGGCGGCGCGAGCACCAAACGACTCGACGGGATCTCACAGGAGTACGTCGACCGATACGGCGACTTCCTGCTCACCTCGAACGACGATCGCATCGCCGGGCCGAACGCCTGGTCGAACATCACGGGGTCGCCGGACTTCCCGTCGGTGGCGGCCACGATGGCCGAGCTGTACCCGCAGAGCGGCGGCAAGAAGGTCGACGGTGTGTTCGTGATGGACGTGTATGCGATCGCCAAGCTGATGGAGATCACCGGGCCGGTCGCGGTCGACGACGCCGGCACGACGATCGACTCGACGAACGCAGCCAGCTATCTGTTGGAGACCCAGTACGAGCTCGCCGACAACGCTCAGCGCATCGACTTGTTGGAGGAGGTGGCGCTCACCACCGTGCGGCGATTGCTCAGCTCCAGCCTTCCGGCGCCGCCCGAGCTCGGTCGCATGTTCGGACCGCTCGCCCGAGAGGGCAGGCTGGCCGGATGGTCGGTGCGGCCCGAGGAGCAGGACGTGTTCGATCGGGTGAACATGGCGGGCCGGCTGCCCGATCGTGACGGCGGCGACGGGCTGATGGTGACGTTCAACAACGCCGCGGGCAACAAGATCGACAGCTTCCTCGACGGTGAGGTGGCCTACGACGTCGTCATCGATCGCGACGCCGCCGTGGTGACCGGTGCGGTGACGATCACGATCAGGAACACGGCCCCCACCACCGGCCTGCCGGATTCGGTGATCGGCAGCCAGATCGGGCTCCCGGTGGGCACGAACCGCACCATCCTCAGCGTCTACACCGGCCTTCCGGTGATCGGCTTCGCAGTCGGCGACGAACCGGGCGAGTTCGAGGTGGGCACCGAGCTCGGCTACGTCACCTCGACCGCGTTCTTCGACCTGGCGCCAGGGTCGGAGACCAAGGTGGTGATCTACGTGGAGGGCTCGATCCCCGACGACGTGCCGTACCGGGTGACCGTCTCCAACTCCCCGCTGGTACGA
>JAYSLK010000281.1:0-2541 GCA_043725585.1 Actinomycetota bacterium | reverse complement strand
CAGGGAGTAGCGTCGCTCTCCTGTGGGATCTGATCAAACGGCAGGACCCGAGTCGGTCACCCTGGCGAAGGAGCTCGAAGAGCAGCACCTCGCCGAGAGGACCCTCGCGGCCGAGGAGCACGAGCGTGGCCATGCTGCCGGCCATCACACGAAGGCCGGCACCGCCATGCTGGCGCTCGGTGCGCTCGGCGTCGTGTACGGCGACATCGGAACCAGCCCGCTCTACTCGCTGAGAGAGGCCTTCAACGGGAAGGGCCACGAACTAGTCGTCGACAAGGCGAACGTCTACGGCGTCTGCTCGCTGGCGTTCTGGTCGCTCATCATCATCATCTCGATCAAGTACCTGTTGTTCGTGATGCGAGCCGACAACAAGGGCGAGGGAGGCATCCTCGCGCTCACGGCGCTCGTGATGCGCAAGCGCGAGCCCCACGTCACCAAGGCAGGGCTCCTGGTCGCCCTCGGGATCTTCGGCACGGCGCTGCTGTACGGCGACGGTGCGATCACTCCCGCCATCTCGGTGCTCAGCGCCGTAGAAGGGCTCGAGGAAGTCAGTTCGTCGTTCGCCGGTGCCGTGATCCCCATCTCGATCGGCATCCTGATCGTGCTCTTCCTCGTGCAGAGCCGTGGGACCGGTGCGATGGGCAAGGTGTTCGGCCCGATCATGGTGGTCTGGTTCGCGACCCTGGCCTTGCTCGGCCTCTCCAAGATCATCGACGCTCCGGAGATCATCGGTTCGATCAACCCGCTCTACGGTGTGCAGTACTTCACCCACGAGCCGATGAAGGCGTTCTTGTCGCTCGGCTCGATCTTCCTCGTCGTCACCGGTGGCGAGGCGCTGTACGCCGACATGGGCCACTTCGGCCGCAAGCCGATCATGTACGGCTGGTACGGCATGGTGCTGCCGTCGCTCGTGCTCAACTACTGGGGTCAGGGCGCCTTCTTGATGGCCAACCCCGAGGTGGTCGACAAGCGCTTCTTCTTCCTGATGGCGCCCGAAGCACTGAAGCTGCCACTCGTGCTGCTGGCGACGATGGCGACGGTCATCGCCTCGCAGGCCCTCATCTCCGGTGTGTTCTCGCTCACGGCACAGGCCGTCCAACTCGACTACCTCCCGCGCATCGCGATCCGCCACACCTCGCAGAGCCAATCCGGGCAGATCTACGTGCCGCTGGTCAACTGGGCGCTGATGATCGTGTGCGTGGGGCTGGTGCTGGGGTTCCGGTCCAGCGAGCACCTGGCAGCGGCGTACGGCATCGCAGTCACGATGACAATGGCGATCACCACGCTGATCTTCTTCAAGGTGCTGGTCGATCGTTGGAAGTGGGCTCGGTGGAAGGCGTTTGCCGTGTGCATCCCGCTGTTCGTCATCGAACTCGGCTTCCTCGGCGCGAACATCGTCAAGGTCCCTCACGGCGGCTGGTTCGCACTCGTGGTCGCGATCGTCTTGATGGTTCAGATGCAGACGTGGCGGAAGGGCCGTGCTCTCGTGGCAGCGCGAATCCATCGTGGCGAGCGGCCGATCGCCGAGGTGCTCGACGAGGCGTCCGACATCAAGCGCGTGGCTGGCACGGCGGTGTTCATGTTCAAAGACCTCGGCAAGGCACCGCCCGCGCTGGTGAACAACCTGAGGCACAACAAGGTTCTCCACAAGAACACCCTGATCGTCTCGGTCGAGACCGACGAGGCTCCTCGAGTCGAGCCCGACGAGCGGCACCGGATCACGAAGGTCGAACCCGGTGTGCACCAGGTACTGCTCACCTTCGGCTTCATGGAAGAGCCGGACGTCCCCCTGGCGCTGTCTCAGATCGACCACCGCGGGATCGATTTCGACCCGGAGCTCGCGACCTACTTCATCGGGCGTGAATCGATCGTCGCCGGCAAGGCACCAGGCATGAATCCAGCGCTCGAGCATCTGTTCGTGTTGTTGAACCGCGGCGCCGACAGCGCCAGCCGCTTCTTCAACCTGCCGGCCGACAAGGTCTTCGAGGTCGGCTCCCAGGTGGAGATCTAGGGAGCGCGTCGGACCTGAGTGACAGGCGTCCGGGTCGCGTTCGGGAGGTCGAGATCTCGCAGGCCTTTGCTACGGTCTGGCTTCACAAGCGTTCCGCCTGAGGGGGTACCGAGGTCATGAGCAACAGCTCGAATGCGATCGACGCGCTGCAGTGGGAGAACCGCAGGTTCCCACCGTCAGCGGCGTTCAAGGACCAAGCCCTCGTCGCTGGCACGTTCATGTACGACGAGGCAGCACAGGACGACATCGGGTTCTGGGCGAAACAAGCGGCGGAGCTCGTCGACTGGTCGACCGACTGGCACACCATCTGCGAGTGGGATCTCCCGTTCGCGAAGTGGTTCGTGGGTGGCGAGCTCAACGTGTCGTACAACTGCCTCGATCGCCATGTGCTGGCCGGGCGTGGGGACAAGGTTGCGTTCCATTGGGAAGGCGAGCCCGGCGACAGCAGAACCGTGACCTATGCCGACCTGCTCGACGAAACGCAGCGGTTCGCCAACGTCCTGAAGGGCTTGGGTGTCGCGAAGGGCGAT
>JAYSLK010000280.1:0-2945 GCA_043725585.1 Actinomycetota bacterium | reverse complement strand
TGGGTCGCGGCGGCGGTGTGAGAAACCGAACACCGCGTGGCTGCACCAGTTGCACTTGTACGGACACCCACGGGCGGTGATCAGGTTCACCGATCCCATGCCGTGATGGGTGCGCCACACATCGACGTAGGCAGGGATGTCGATGGCCTCACGATCGGGCCACGGGATGCTGTCGATATCGGCGATCTTGTCGCGACCGGCGTTGTGCACCACGCGCCCGTCTTCGTCGCGGAAGACCGTGCCGGCCACCCCGTGCAGACGATGCTTGCCCTTGTCGCGCAGCACGGTGATCAGCTCGGCCGTGGTGGCCTCGCCCTCCCCCACCACCACCACGTCGGCACCGCGCTCCAGGTAGTCGTCGGGGTAGTTGGCGCTCTCGGGTCCACCCAGCACCACGGTCCAGCCGTATCGGTGGGCCTCTTCGGCGACCCAGATCGCGTTGGTTCTGGTCATCAGGTTGGTGTAGATGCCGACCACGCCCCCGGGCGTCGCCGCAAGGCGCGCGGTCATCTCCGGGCGCGACGAGAAGGTGGTGTCGAACACCTCGACGTCGAAGCCGTCGCGCTTCAAGTACGCGCTGAGGTACAGCAGTCCGAGCGGCGGGTAGGGCTTCATGATCTCGCGCTCTTTGGGGTCGTCCCACAAGAAGTACCCGTGTGTCAGCAGGATGTCGGCCATGGTTCCTCCAGACGGATGCTGGCGAGGTCGCCTGCCAGTCGTTCGAGTGCGCCGGCGGCGGTGTCGGGCGATGGCCCGCGATGCAACACGAAGGTCGGGCGGGTGAGCAGATCGTCGACCCACGCACCATCGAGGTGGTCGCGTTCCACCGGCAGCGATGCATCCCAGAAGCGACGGTGGGCCTCGTCGCGATCGATCGACCGCACCTGCAGCGTCGGATCGGGATCGAGCAGCACGACGGCGTGGATCGCATGCGTGATGTGGCGGCGATCCGACGGCGGCACGACCGGCAGCTTCCATCCTTCGGCCGATGTGTGCGGAACGAGCTCGATCCCGGCGAGCTCGGGGAATCGGGCCGCCGCCGGCTTGGTGAGCATCAGCCGCCAGGGATATCCAGCCACCTCGTCGACCGGCCTGCCTGCAGGCGCGTACACCCAGTCGTCGCTGGCCATCGACATCCCCCGGCGAAGGCAGGCGTACGTGATGGTGCTCTTGCCAGCACCCGAAGGACCGCGCAACAACAGCCCGACACCGTGGTGCACCACCAGTGCGCTGTGCACTGCATGCAGCCTGGTGTGGGCGACGTGTATCGAGGTGAAAGCCGCCTCGGCGAAGAGCCGCACGCCATCGGCGATGGTGGCGAACGACTCGGCCAGGTCGAGATCTGCGGACGAGGTGAGGTGGTCGACCGTCGCCGTCGACGAACCGCATCTCACCACGATGCCGCGATCACCGTGCTCCGCCGACACGTTCGGCCATCCGGGATCGGCTGCCGAGTCGGCGTGCAGACGGATCCGCAGCCGCATCTCGCCGCCGATGTCGAGCCCGTCGGGGTAGGCGCCCAGCGTGCCGGCAACGAACTCGAGCGCGCCCGAGTGGTCGCTGTCTACGACCAGAGCACTCCCCATCGGCTGGAACGCCCGCCGCGACGCCACTGTCATGCCCGGTGACTCTAGATGACCTGCCCCCGGCATGCGTTGGGCAGCCCCGAGAACCGAGTCCCGGACCCGGGCCGCACGCATGCCGGGATGAGACATGACACGTCGCGGCCCGTGGCGTTCGACCGGCTCGGCCGAGTAGCGTTCGGTCATGCGTTGGCGGACGCCCTTGTTGGCACTCTTTGCGTGCGCGCTCTCGGCCTGCGCGCTGCCGCCGCAGTCGATCGCTCCGTATGACCCGATGGCTCCCCTGCTGGAGCCGGACACCGCGACGTCGGTGTACCCGACAGCGATGTCCGCTCCTGAGCCCACACCTGGCACCCAGCAGCCACTTGCCGGCGTCACCACCGCCAGCATCATCGCTCCGTCGAGCATCCCTCCGTCCAGCATCCCTCCGTCCACCGTCCCTCGGGCCACCACCGACGAACTGACGGTCGGGTTCGGCAACCGCAACCAGATCGACGACCGCTACACCTGCGCCGGGGCGAACGTCTCGCCCTTCATGGCGTGGGACGACGTTCCGGATGGAACTGTCGAAACGGTCGTCATGATGGCCGGCGACGCCCCCATGAGGGGTCCTGCCCGCGAGCACGTGCAGTGGGCTGTCGCCGGTATCGATCCGTCCGTTCGATCGATCGCCGAGGGGTCGATCCCAGACGGCTCGCACGTGGTCATCCCATACAGCGCCGTGTGTTACCCGAACGGCATGTCGGCGTACCACTTCACGGTGACGTTCCTGCGAGAGCACGTCGAGCCACCCAGCCCGTCCGACATCTACTCCTACATCGGCTCGCTGCGGACCGCGACGATCACGACCATCCGTACCAGCGGATACCGCAATCTCGACCCGCGCTGGTGGGTGTGATCACCCAGCCGGCCGCAAGGACGTGAATCAGTCTGCTGACCTGGCGCTTTCTGCGTAGCCGGGGTCGCTGGGCCAGTTCGGTTGGAACAAACAAGGCACATCCTGTGACCTGCGACGATGCACCCATCTGCACGCTGAGCTGCACGTTTACAACTCGGACGGTCTCGCTCGAACACTGTCCAACTCAGTGCGCCGTGTCACGCATGTGTTACGCGATAGCCCCATCAGCGGCAAGTATGGGCAGGCCGGAGCACAGGTGCCTCGTGCCGTGCGCGCTCCCAAGTTGCCGGGACTCGGTGACGGTCAGGCTGGCAGAGCGCGGATCGCGGCGAGGGTTGCGTCGAGATCGAACTCGTCGGCATCGGGGAGCGAGTCGGCGAGCGGGGTGCCGGCCTCGCGCACTTTCCGGAGCGCCGGGTAGGCGCGGGTTCTCCACTCGGAGAGCTCGTCGATCGTCGGCGGAC
>JAYSLK010000279.1:0-7395 GCA_043725585.1 Actinomycetota bacterium | reverse complement strand
GGCGATCGAGATCGAAGAGGCCATCGAGCAGGCCATGACTCACGTGGAGGAACTCTCGTGACCGACACAACGGTGCGTCTCACGACCAAGAAGGATTGGACGAGCGATCAGGAAGTGCGCTGGTGCCCGGGTTGTGGCGACTACGGCATCTTGCTGGCCGTACAGACGCTCATGCCCGACCTCGGTGTGGCGCCGGAGAACACGGTGTTCGTCAGCGGCATCGGATGCTCGAGCCGATTCCCGTACTACATGAGCGCGTACGGCATCCACAGCATCCACGGCCGCGCGCCGGCGATCGCGACCGGTGTCGCCGTGGCTCGTCCCGATCTCGATGTGTGGGTGATCACCGGCGATGGGGATGCCCTGTCGATCGGAGGCAATCACTTCATCCATGCGTTGCGTCGCAACGTGAACATGACGATCCTGCTCTTCAACAACCGGATCTACGGCCTCACGAAGGGTCAGTACTCGCCGACATCCGAGGTGGGCAAGGTCACCAAGAGCTCACCCTTCGGCAGCATCGATCCGCCGTTCAACCCGTTGGCGGTGGCACTCGGAGCCGAGGCGAGCTTCGTCGCCCGCACGCACGACCTCGACCGCAAGCACATGATCGAGACGTTCCGGGCGGCGCACGACCACCGAGGCGCGTCGTTCGTCGAGATCTTCCAGAACTGCAACGTGTTCAACGATGGCGCGTTCGACGACATCACCGGCCGCGAGCAACGGCCGCAGATGATGATCGACCTGAAGCACGGTGAGCCCATCCGCTTCGGTCCGGATCGCGAACGTGGTGTGGTGATGGGTGCCGACGGCCAGTTGCGGTTGGTGGATGTCGCCGACGTGGGCGCGGACGCGATCCTCGTCCACGACGCTCATCGCCACGATCCGAGCCTTGCCTTCGCCCTCGCCCGTTTGAGCAACGACGACCACTCACCGACGCCGTTCGGCGTGTTCCGTTCGATCGAACGCCCCGACTACGGCACCGCGGTCGGTGCCCAACTCGCTGCGGCATCGGACAAGAAGGGCCCGGGCAACCTCGCTGACCTGCTTCGCTCGAACGGCAGTTGGACGGTCACCGCCGACATGTAGGCGGCTGGCGAATGGTCAGACGGTGGAGTTCACCAGGCGTTCACGGCAACGCCGGGGTGCCGAGTACCGACGACCCGACCGGACCCGGTAACTTCCGGACGTGCGTCGGACGCGGGATCCGGCGCAGCACGAGCGGGGGTCCGACGAGAATGTTTGCTGCCAACACGATGGTCGTCACGCTGTTGCTGATCGTGCTGCTGATCGTGCTCGCAGTGCTGTTGCTCCGCTGGCTGACGGCGCGCCGGCCGAGCCAGGTGGCCCGAGCCGTGGCAAGGACCGCGCCCACCGAGTCGTCCGCGGCGGGGGTGTCAGCGCTGGCAGGTGCCGACGAGACATCCGCTGAGCTCATCGACGACGCGAGGAAGGTCGATGGTGCCGAGCTGGAAGGTGCCGCGGGCGAGGGTGCCGCGGGCGAGGGTGATGCGGTCGAGGGTGATGCGGTCGAGGGTGAGGGTGTCGCCGACGCCGCAGCTGATGAGGTCGCTGGCGAGAGTGCCGCTGGCGAGAGTGCCGCTGGCGATGAGGTCACGGGCGATGAGGTCACGGGCGATGAGGTCACGGGCGATGAGGTCACGGGCGATGAGGTCGCGGGCGATGAGGTCGCGGTCGATGAGGTCGCGGTCGATGAGGTCGAGGACAGAGGTGAAGAGGCGATCGGGGGTGGCGACCGCCCCTCGCGGCGGTGGGCGCTTGTCCGCGGCGAACCAACGATCACGGCATCGGTGCAACCTCCCGGCGACGACGCCCCAGCGATCGCTGCCGGCGAGGCCGATCCTGCCGCTCTGATCCCGGATGGAGTCGAGGCGGTGGACTCGGAACCGGCGCTGCTGACCGCGGGGTTCGCCGAGGGATGGCACGATGACGACGGACGACAAGGAGGCCGTGTGGCGATGCACGATTGGGCTGATGATGGCGGATTCGACGCGCTGCCCGAGGATGGTGCGCACGGCGAAACGGCCGACGGCAGAGAAGCCGAACGCGCCGGCGGAACCGGGGACCACGATGGATCCGGAGAACGAACCGACGACGACCGCGACGGTGGTGACGATGATCGACTGGTCGCTCGGTTGGATCGCGCTGCGTCGCTGCAGGCTGCACTCGAGCAGGCGCGGTCGCGTGTGCAGGAGCTCGAGGCCGAGCGCGAACGCAACCTCGAGGGTCTCGACCAGGTGGCACGGGAGTACCGTCGCCGTGGTGCGCTGGTGCGCACGCTGCGGGCTGATGTCGCTTCCTCCGACGATCAGACCGCTGCGATCGCCAGTGAGTTGGCCGCGATGCGCGACGAGTCGAGCCGACTCGAGGAAGAGCGGATGTCGTTGCTGCGCAGGGCCGAAGCCGGACAGCACCTCGGCGCGCAGCTGAACGCCCAACTTGACGAGGCCCGCGTCGAACTCGATCAGGCGAAGGCCGCCGCTGCCGAGTTGCAGGCACTCCTCCACGGCAGCGACGAACGTGTTCGCGACCTCGAGGCATCGTTGTCGTCCAGCGAAGCCGACCGACGCTCGATCCAGTCGTCGTTGGCCGGTCGCGACGAGAGAGTGCGCCGGCTCGAACAGTCGCTGGCGGAGCGGGACGAACGCCTTCGCTCGGTCGAAACGGAGCTCGCCGAGCTCAGCGGCCGGTTGATCGAGCTCGGTGATCGTTCCGCAGAGGTCTGACCTTTCTGGGTCAGGGGTCACCGGGTCGACGCGGCCGTCGTACGAGACGCACCGGATCGTGATGCCTCCGATCAGCGCGGGGCGTCACCGAATCGGTAGGTGTGCGTCAGTTCGTCGAGGCGGACTTTCAGCTGGGGGTCGATCGGGGTGCGCTCGGCTGCGATCGCATCCGCCAACTGCTCGGGACGCGACGCTCCGACGATCGGGCTCGTGATCACGGGGTTGGCGAGCACCCACTGCAATGCCAACGTGGCCATCGAGACACCGGCTTCGGCAGCCAGTGCGCTCGCCCGCTCGACGGTCTCGAACGCTCGGTCGTGCCAGTAGCGCTCCTTGTATCTCTCACCCTGATCTCCGCTCTCGAAACGTGTGCCGGTGGTGTCGCTGCCGGGGGCGTGCTTGCCGGACAGGAAGCCCCCAGCGAGCGGGTTGTAGGGGATCACCGCGATCGACTCTTCGGCGCAAAGCGGGAACATCTCGCGCTCGAACTCGCGGAACAGCATGTTGTATCGGGGCTGCACGCTCTCGAAGCGCACCGTGCCGAGCACCTCGGCGCGGCCGATCGAACGAGCGAGTTGGTAGGCGAGCACGTTCGAACAGCCGACGTAGCGCACCTTGCCCTGCCGCACCACGTCGTCGAGGGCTTGCAGCGTCTCGTCGATTGGCGTGGCCGGGTCCCACGAGTGCACCTGGAAGATGTCGAGATGGTCGGTGCCCAGCCGGCGGAGCGACTCATCCAGCGAGCGGATGATGTTGATCCGCGAGTTGCCCGCTTCCCAGCTGCGCCGACCAGTCGGGAAGAAGCACTTGCTCGCCAGGAGGATGTCGTCGCGACGACCCTTCAGCCACCGTCCGATGATCTCGTCGGTCGCACCCTGCGATTCGGGGTAGCCGCTGGGGGGATACATGTCGGCGGTGTCGAACAGCGTGATCCCGCCTTCGTATGCGGCGTCCATGATCGAGCGCGCCATCTGCTCGTCGACCTGGCCACCGAATGTCATCGTGCCGAGCGTGAGCCGTGAGACCTGGAGGCCAGTGCGTCCGAATCGGGTGTAGCGCATGGTGGCAACGTAGACGAGTCGGTCCGGCTCGGGCCCTGCCAGACTCATCGACGAAATGTCGATCTTGCTCGCACTCGTGTCGGCCGCTGTCTACGGCATCGCCGACTATGCGGGTGGCCGCGCCAGCCGCGTGTTCGCGAGCGCGCTCGTCACGCTGATCGGCCAGGTCGTGAGCCTGGTGCTCGTCGTCGTGTTGGTCCTGCTGATCGGCACGCCCGTGCCGAGCGGCGGCACATTCGCATGGGGTGTCGTGGGCGGTGCCGCTGGTGCCGTCGGATTGGTGAGTCTGTACCACGCCTTCGCTCACGGTGCGATCACGGTGGTGGCACCGTTGAGCGCGGTCGTCGGCGCCATCTTGCCGGTGATCGTCGGGTTGGCCCAGGGCGAACGTCCCGATGTGATCGCCTATGTGGGCATCGCCGTGGCACTCGTCGCG
The DNA here is from genome assembly GCA_043725585.1 of Actinomycetota bacterium. Classification (GTDB taxonomy): domain Bacteria; phylum Actinomycetota; class Acidimicrobiia; order Acidimicrobiales; family Ilumatobacteraceae; genus VFMC01. Next base: position 3,151 of record JAYSLK010000279.1, on the reverse strand, counting down.
GTCGCGCTGGTCAGCGGTGCCATCGGTGAACACGACACGCCGACGCAGGCCCCGATCATTGGGTTCGCGTTGCTCGCCGGGGCCGGATTCGGATTGCTGTTCGTGGCACTCGACCGAGCCGACTCCGAATCCGGCCTGTGGCCCCTCGTCGGCGCGCGGCTGGCATCGGTGCCGATCTTGTTGGGCATCTGTCTCGTCCTGCGCGCTCGGCCTGGAGCGCACCGGAGCCCGTTGCTGATCGCCGTGTTCGCCGGATTCCTCGACATGTTGGCGAATGTGACCTACTTGGCCGCAGTCCGTGGTGGCCTGCTGTCCGTGGTGGCGGTGGTGAGCTCGCTCTACCCTGCAAGCACGGTGCTGATCGCCTTCGGTCTCGACCACGAACGTGTGAATCGCTGGCAAGCAGCCGGCATGGCTCTCGCCGTCGCCGCGCTCGTTCTGGTCACCCTCGGCCGCTGACACCCCACCCGAGTCCCACCGGCACGCCCGAGTCCCAGCTGCACGCCCGAGTCCCACGAGTCTCGCCCGAGTGCTAGGTGCCACCCCGGGATGGCGGCTGGCACTCGGATCGCACTGGGCACTGGCGCTGGGCGCTGGGCGCTCGGCGCTCGTCAGGCTGCGTCGGCTGGATTTTCGGCGAGGTAGCCGGCGGCATCAATCGGGGTCGATTGCGAGTAGCCGATCGGCAGGCGTACGGTGCCGGCTGCGCTGCCGTAGAACACCTGGAACGCATGAAGACCTCGATACAGCAGCGGCTCGTCACGAAGCGCTTCTGCATACGCTGTCACCACGGCGACGTACCCCTCGTTCGGGTTGTACTGGTACACGGCGGCATTCATGTCCGCCGGTCCGCCGCTCCGAGCGAGGTAGGTGGCGGCGCCAATGATTGCATCGCGGGTGACGAGCGGGTCGCCAATGCAGCATTCCGCCCAGGTCGTGGGCAGGAACTGCATCGGACCCGCCGCGCCGGCCGATGACACGCCCTGGATCCGGCCCATGCGCGTCTCCTGCAGATGGATCGCAGCGAGCCAGAACCACGGAATGCCGGTGATGCTCTCGGCCTCGGCGTAGTGGGCGAGCAGGGCATCGATGGGCTCCGGTTCGATGATCGTCCACGAAGGCAGCTCCGTCGGTGGTTCGCTCGGCGTGGTATTGGCGGCGTTGCGCGCCTGCAGGAACTGACGCGCCCGCACGATCCGCTCGATCGACGGTTTCGCGGGCGGATCGAGCGCAGCCAGCACGGCCTCGTCCAGCTCGGGCTGATCGGCCAGTGCTCGGAGCAGGAGCTGCAGTTGCTGACCGCTCTGGGTCACAACGTCTGCGGGCGAGGTGGGGTCGATGATCGCAGCGTGCGCGACAGAAAGAGCGGCGGCGAACTGAGCGGCGTCGAGCTGGGTGTCCAGACTGGCATCGAAGAGGGCCGCCGATGGCGAAGTCGAGATCGTGGGCGTCGCTGGCGCTTCGGCGATTGTCGCCGGAGCGATGTTCACTGAAGACGTCGCGGCGAACGTCGTCGGTGGGCTCGACTCGGCGGTCGAACAACTACCGCACACGCCGGCAGCGAAGATCACCGCAATCGGAAGAACACCCTTGCCGCGCAGCATCCCGCAAGTCTCGCGCTCCGCTCCGTTCGTGAGCTGCGACCCTCGCTACGCGTGCTCCAGCTCACGAACCAACCGATCCGTGAGCTCCGACCCTCGCTACGCGTGCTCCAGCTCACGAACCAGTCAGCGGGGGAGGCCGAGCACGCGTTCGCCGAGAATGTTGCGCATCACGTTGGACGTGCCGCCCATGATCGTGTAGCCGGGCGTGTAGAGCAGACCATCGGTGACGTCGCTCCACAGCGTGGCTTCGGCGCCGAACATCCGAGCGACGAAGCGCGACACCCGTGCCTCGTGTTCGGTGCAGAAGCACTTCGTGGCGGCCGAGAACCCGGCCGGCGCCTGTCGGAGCGTCTCACGAACAACGAGGATCCGTCCGATCCGGTATCCGGTCTCGAGCTGGGCGATCTCTTGGCGGACGATCGGGTCGCTGGTGTCGGCTCGCTCCCTGGCCATCAGGTAGAGCGCCTGGTTGCTGACGAGACGGTCGATGCCGCCCCGCTCGTGCTCGAGCTGGCGCATCGTCTGCTTGAACGCACCGCCCTCGGCGCCGACCAGGTTGATGGCCGGCACTCGGACGTCGGTGAAGAACACCTCGCAGAAGTGGCGGTTGGTGGTCATGTCGGTGATCGGCCGTACGTCGATGCCCGGAGTGTTCATCGGCACGATGATCTCGCTGATGCCGGCGTGCGGCGGGCCCTCGCTGCTCGTTCGGCAGATGAGGTAGCAGTAGTCGCTCTGGGCGCCGAAGCTGGTCCAGATCTTCTGCCCGTTGATCACCCAGTCGTCGCCGTCTCGCACTGCCTGGGTCGTCAGTGACGCGAGGTCGCTGCCCGCATTCGGCTCGCTCATGCCGATGCACCACGTGGTCTCACCGGAGAGGATCTTGGGCAGGAACTCAGCCTGCTGGTCGGGGCGCCCGTATGCGATGAGCGTGGGGCCCATCTGGCGGTCGCCGAACCACATGGCTGCGATCGGTGCCCCGGCCGCGATCATCTCCTCACCGACGATGAGTCGCTCGATCGCCGGGCGCCCACCGCCACCGAACTCGGTCGGCCAGGTCATCCCGATCCAGCCGTGAGCAGCCATCTCCTTCGAGAAGTCCTTCGAGTACCCGTTGATCCAACTGTCGTTGTGCCGGCCGAACCTGGCGACGGCCTCCGTGGCCACCTTGCGAGCACGCTCGCGGAGTTCGATCTGCTCGGGTGTCCAGGAGAAATCCATCACCACGGATGCTACGACGCCCCGGATGTGCAGGCCCTCGTCGCGGATCACCTGCAGACGTCACATCCCGACCATGCCGATAAATGTGATTGCTTTAGTCGGGTATTGATACCCTATGGCTCGTGACCATCTCGCCCGTCCCTCCCGGCACCATCACGGCTCCGACCACGAGTCCGATCGAGAACCTGGCGACGAGCGGCTTCGACGCCTCGACGTTGGACCTCGACGCACTCAACGCCGAGTTCGAAGCCCACGGGGATGCGACGAGGATGATCGAGTGGCTCGTCGCCACGTTCCCGCTCGACCGCGTGATCGTCGCCTCGGCG